>JAEXFF010000119.1 GCA_023400335.1 Bacteroidota bacterium | reverse complement strand
GTCTACTTTTGAGGAGTTTCGCCGGCAGATATTGCCCCGGATTGCCGGTTTGGGCTATAATACCCTTCAGCTAATGGGTATACAGGAACATCCGTATTACGGATCTTTCGGCTATCAGGTCTCTAATTTCTTTGCAGTGAGTTCCCGTTTCGGGACCCCGGACGATTTGAAAAGATTGATTGATGATGCTCATGGAAGAGGAATTGCGGTTGTAATGGATTTGGTACATTCTCATGCCGTAAAGAATGAGGCGGAAGGTTTGAGCCGGTTTGACGGAACTTATGATCTCTATTTTTACGGAGGAGAAAAGGGAGAACACAAATTGTGGAATTCCCGTTGTTTTGATTATGGAAAAAATGAAGTATTGAATTTTTTGTTATCCAATTGTAAATATTGGTTGGAAGAATATCAGTTCGACGGTTTCCGTTTTGACGGGATAACGAGCATGTTGTATTGGGATCACGGCTTAGGACGCGATTTTACAGAATATAAATTTTATTATGATGGAAATCAGGACGAAAATGCGATTATTTATCTGACTTTAGCAAATCGTTTGATTCATCAGGTGAATCGGAATGCCATAACCATTGCGGAGGACATGAGCGGAATGCCGGGATTGGCCTCACCCATAGATCAGGAAGGTATAGGCTTTGATTTCCGGATGAGCATGGGAGTGCCGGATTATTGGATAAAATTAGTGTCGGACCAGCGGGATGAAGAATGGCATGTGGGAGATTTATTCTATCAGCTGACGAATAAACGGGAAGATGAACATACGATTAGTTATGCTGAAAGTCATGATCAGGCTCTTGTCGGAGACAAGACATTGATTTTTAGAATGGTCGATAAAGAGATGTATACGTCCATGAATGTTTTTGAACGGAATATGGTGGTCGACCGGGGAATGGCTTTGCATAAAATGATCCGTTTGCTGACGATTACGACTGCCGGGGACGGTTATTTGAATTTTATGGGTAATGAATGGGGACATCCGGAATGGATCGATTTTCCCCGGGAAGGAAATAACTGGAGTTACGAACATGCAAGGCGGCTATGGCATTTGATGGAAGATAACAGTTTGCGTTATCATTTCCTGAATGAGTTTGATAAAGCCATGTTAAAACTGGTAAAACGCGAAAAGATCTTTCGTTACCGTCCCTTACCTGTAGTAAGGGATAATGAACGCCAGGTCCTGATTTTTTCAAGGGGAGATTTACTCCTGGCTTTTAATTTTAATCCGGTTACTTCTTTTCCGGATTACAACTTTATTGCTCCTCCGGGAAAATATAAAGTATTTTTGGATACAGACGGGCGTAAATTTGATGGATTTGGTCGTATCGATAAAAAAGTTGATCATTTTACATACTACAAAGAGGGAGAAGGGAATGTCCTGAGTCTGTATTTACCCTCCAGGGCGGCTTTGGTCTTGAAATTGGTTGATTAGAATATAAACGATTACTATAGATATAAAAATTATGGCTTATTTAAAATTTAACAAAGATGAATTGGTGAATCTGGAGTATTCATTAAAACGCGAGGTTTTAGCAACAAACAGGGCGGGAGGATATATGTCTTCCACTATTATTTGTTGTAATACGCGTAAGTATCATGGGTTGTTAATTGTGCCGATAGAAGAGTTCAATAATGAGAATCATGTGCTTCTGTCTGCTTTGGATGAAACAATTGTCCAGCATGGGCAAGCATTTAATCTGGGGATTCACAAATATCCTGGTAATTACGAACCCCGTGGTCACAAATATATTGTTGATTTTGAATATGAGCCTGTATATACACTTACTTACCGCGTAGGGGGTGTCGTATTAAAGAAAGAAATCGTATTGGTACATAATGAGGATCAGGTGTTGATCCGGTATACTTTGGTAGATGCCCATTCGGAAACGCTGTTGCGCCTGAAACCGTTTCTGGCTTACCGGAATGTAAATAGCCTTTGTAAAGCCAATATGATGGCTAATACAAAGTATGAAGGGATAGAAAACGGTATCCGTTCCAAATTATACAACGGTTTCCCCTATCTGAATATGCAGTTGAGCAAAGCCAATGACTTTGTTGCTGTGCCGGATTGGTATTTGAATATTGAATACATGGAAGAGGAGAATCGGGGATATGATTTCCGGGAAGATTTGTTTGTACCCGGGTATTTTGAAGTGCCTATCAAAAAAGGAGAAAGTATTATTTTTTCGGCTTCTACGCTTCCTGTTGCTACCGGTCGTTTAAAAGTTAAGTTCCAGAAATTGGTAGATGCCCGCGGTCCCCGCAACAGTTTTGTAAATTGTTTGAAATATTCAGCTTCGCAGTTTATTGTTAAGGAGGGAAAAGATACTGAAATTATAGCAGGGTATCCTTGGTTTGGCGCTTGGGGAAGGGATACTTTTATTGCTTTGCCGGGAGTGACGCTGGCAGCCGCAGGAGATGTAAAAACCTGTAAGGAGGTATTGGATACCATGTCCCGTCAATTGTATAACGGACTTTTTCCCAATGTCGGGAAAGGGAAAAATGCGGCTTACAATTCTGTAGATGCTCCGATGTGGTACTTTAAAGCTTTGCAGGAATACGGGGAAGCCATGGGGGATCCGGCTTTGGTTTGGAAGAATTACGGTTCGAAAATGAAGGCTATTCTGACGGCCTTCCGTACAGGCGTACATCCTCACGTACAAATGCATGAAAATAGCCTGATATGGGCGGAGGAACCCGGAAAAGCTTTGAGCTGGATGGATGCTGTTGTAAACGGACGCCCGATTACTCCCAGGGGAGGCTATCAGGTAGAAGTCAATGCTCTTTGGTATAATGCTGTCTGTTATACCCTGAAGTTAGCCCAGGAAGCAGGTGATACAAAGTTTGTGAAGGAATGGGAAAACATGCCCGAAAGGATAAAGGAAAACTTTATTAAAGTTTTTTGGTATAATGAAAAAGGATATCTGGCCGATTATGTCGGAGCGGAAGGGCAAAACGTATTTGTACGTCCGAATCAGGTTATTGCCTGTTCCCTTGAATATAGTCCGTTGACGGACGAAATGAAACGGAAAGTTCTGGACGTTGTAAAAAGAGAGTTGCTGACCCCCAGGGGATTGCGTACTTTGTCACCTAAGAACCCGAATTATAAAGGACTATATGGGGGAAATCAGACGGTACGGGATGAAGCTTATCATCAGGGGACCGTATGGCCATGGTTGACTGGTCCTTATATCGAGGCTAATTTCCGTTTATACGGAGCTGCCTTTGTTCCCAAAGCGAAAGAATTGGTAGCTGGATTTGAGGAAGATATGACATTATACGGGGTATGTTCTATATCGGAGGTGTATGACGGGAATCCTCCTTATGCCCCGAATGGATGTATTTCCCAGGCCTGGAGTGTTGGGGAGATTCTTCGTAGCTTGGCGTTGATCGAAAGATTTGAAAAAAAGGCTCCGAAGAAAACGAAAAAAAATAGCTAATTATTTGAATTTGATTATATATGAAGACAAGAGTGTTAATGTTCGGTTGGGAGTTTCCGCCTCACATTGCGGGAGGTTTGGGAACTGCCTGTTTAGGCCTTACCAAAGGGCTCGCTAAACAGGGTGTTGAAGTGTTGTTTGTCATGCCAAAAGCCAGTGGGGATGAGGACCAGAGCGCTGCAAAAATTATCAATGCCAGTGATGTGGAGGCTTTGTTTGATGTGGTAGATATAGAAGAATACTGGAAAAATATCAATTTTATGGAAATCGGGTCTAACCTGATTCCCTATATGGATCCGGAACATTTTGAAAGAGAAGTGAATGAGCAGATAAAGACAGGCCGGCGGGAAGAAAAGATCGGATTTAAAAATAAATATACATTTTCCGGAAAATACGGGGCTAACTTAATGGAAGAAGTCGCCCGTTATGCCATCGTAGCGGCTACAATTGCCCGTCAGCAAAAATTCGATGTCATTCATGCGCACGACTGGTTGACTTATGCTGCAGGTATTGCAGCAAAGAAAGTGTCTGGCAAGCCGCTGGTGATCCATGTACATGCTACGGAGTTTGACCGGAGCGGAGAGAATGTAAATCAGCTGGTGTTCGATTTGGAGCGGCAGGGAATGATGGCTGCCGACCGGGTTATTACTGTAAGTAATCTGACCCGTAATATTGTCATCAGCCGGTATGGAATTGATCCGGCAAAAGTGGTAACAGTACACAATGCTGTAGATTTCCAGTCTTATAAAGATATGAATATTGAGAAGGGCGTAAAGGAAAAAGTGGTTACTTTTTTAGGGCGTATTACTTACCAGAAAGGACCGGAATATTTTATTGAAGCTGCTAATAAGGTATTAAAAGCTTATCCGAATGTACGGTTTGTAATGGCTGGTAGCGGAGATTTGATGAACCGCTCGATCCGGAGGGTAGCAAAATTGAGAATTGCTACACACTTCCATTTTACCGGTTTTTTGAAAGGACAGGATGTACAGAAGATGTTTGCACAGAGTGATGTTTATGTTATGCCTTCCGTATCAGAACCTTTTGGGATTTCTCCTTTGGAGGCAATGCGTTCCGGAGTACCTACGATTATTTCCAAACAGTCGGGGGTTGCTGAAGTTTTAAAACATGCCCTGAAAGTAGATTTTTGGGATGTGGAGGCTTTGGCCGATGCGATTTACGGTTTGTTGAAATATCCGGCACTTTCCCAGATGGCAGGTCGCTGCGGGCTAGAAGAAGTGAATACTTTAAAATGGGAAAATGCTGCTTATCTGCTGAAGCAAATTTACGAGGAAGTAAAACAAAAATAAGTTAGAATAAAGACTTTTAGCAAGGGTGGGGTTTAAATAGGAAATGAAACAATAAATTAAAATATTATGGATAAGAAGACATTATGCTTGTATTTTCAGGTTCATCAGCCGGTGCGCTTAAGAAAATATCACTTTTTCGATATAGGTAAAAGCCATGATTATTATGATGATTTTGCCAATCGGACGATTACCCGGAAAGTGGCTGAAAGATGTTATTTACCAGCAAATAAGATGATGCTGGAGCTGATCAAAAAGTACGGAAAAAATTTTAAAGTGAGTTTTTCTATATCAGGTTTGGCTATCGAGCAATTTGAAAAATATGCTCCGGAAGTGATTGATAGTTTTAAAGCTTTGGCGGAAACAGGTTGTGTGGAATTTTTGGCGGAGACGTATTCACACTCATTGGCAAGTTTGGCAAATGAAAAAGAGTTCAATAATCAGGTAAAACAACACGCAGAACTGATAAAAAAATTATTTGGCTATACTCCCGTAACTTTCCGGAATACGGAACTTATTTATTCCGATAAAATTGGAGAAATGGTAGCTCATATGGGATATACAACTATGCTGACGGAAGGGGCCAAACACATATTGGGTTGGAAGAGCCCGAATTACGTCTATACCAATTCCCTGAATCCGAAATTGAAATTGTTACTGAAAAATTTCCGTTTAAGCGATGATATCGCTTTCCGCTTTTCTGACAGATCCTGGGGAGAATGGCCCCTTACTGCGGAAAAATATACGGGATGGCTGACTGAGGCTGTTCAGAATGAGGATGTCATTAATTTATTTATGGATTATGAGACTTTTGGTGAGCACCAGCAGGAAGAAACCGGTATATTTGCCTTTATGAGGAGTTTACCGGAGCAGGTACTTTCGACTGCTGCCTTTGAATTTCTTACTCCCCGTGAAGTAGTTGCCAAACATCAGCCGGTGGCTCCTTTAAACGTGCCTTTCCCTATCTCCTGGGCAGATGAAGAAAGAGACCTGACAGCGTGGTTGGGAAATGAATTGCAGATGGAAGCTTTTGAAGAGCTGTATAAAATACGCGATAAAGTGAAGGTTTTAGACGAACCGAAAATCAATTACGATTATAAGTGCTTGCAAGCCAGCGACCATTTTTATTATATGTGTACGAAATTATTTTCAGATGGAATTGTACACCAATATTTTACTCCTTATGATTCTCCTTACGAAGCCTTTATTAATTACATGAATGTCCTGAGTGATTTTATTGCCCAGGTGGATGAAAAAACAGAAAATTTATCAAAGCCTGGGAAAAAAGGAAAAGAAGAACCGAAAAAAGAAGTAAAAAAAGCAAAAACCGGTAAAAAAGAGGTGATGGCTGAAGTCCAGACGGTGCAGGCTGAAATTCGGGAACAGAAATCTCTGAAAGCAGCCCGTACAGCAGAAAATGAAAAGATTGAAACGGAAGTTAAAAGCGCCCGTACAGATAAATCTGCAAAAGGAACCCGGAGGACTACTAAAAAATAAATGATATCAGCAGAATGAATAATAGATGAAGTTTACGGATAAACTGAAATCAGTGGAATCCGTAAACTTCGTGTTTTTTATAAAGCAGTAAAAATTAATTTTACCTTTATAAAACAGAAAATACACATAAAGTCAAATTATCAGCTGCTGTCAAAATTGGAAATAAAAGCTCGCTTGAGCGGATAAAGTGATGGGAAGGTCAGGTCTGTTTTTTATGTATTTTAACTGTACCTCAAATTATTTTTTTCGTATCTTTGCGCGCACTTTTGTATAAATATAATATTATGGATAACAATAAATTGAAGAATCCTGCCTATTTGTTTGAGGTAAGTTGGGAAGTTTGTAATAAAGTCGGAGGGATACACACCGTAATTTCTACGAAGGCTTTGAATATGGTGAAAGAGTATAGTAATAGCCATATTCTGATCGGGCCGGATGTCTGGAGGTATACCGAACAGAATCCGGAATTTATTGATGATCCCCGTTTATTTAAATCCTGGAGGGTGAGGGCCGCTCAGGAAGGTTTGCGTATTAAAGTGGGACGGTGGAACGTGGCAGGGGAGCCGGTGGTGATTTTAGTAGATTTTACTACTTTTATTACACAAAAAGACGCCATTTTTTCTTCATTTTGGGAAAAATATAAGCTGGACTCTATCAGTGGGCAATGGGACTATATCGAACCGGCTCTTTTTGGATATGCGTCGGGAAAAGTTATTGAAAGTTTTGTCCGTTTTAATACGACAATGCGGCAACGTATTATTGCCCAGTTTCACGAATGGATGACCGGTACCGGACTTTTATATCTGAAATATGCTATGCCTCAGGTAGGTTGTGTATTTACTACACATGCTACGGTTTTGGGAAGATGTGTAGCGGGGAATAATTTACCCTTATACAGTGAGATGAAAAATTATGTGCCGGAAGAATTAGCCCGCCGCTTTAATGTAGTCTCAAAACAGTCTTTGGAGAAGACAGCAGCTCATAATGCCGATTGTTTTACTACAGTCAGTGAGATCACAGCTACTGAATGTTCCCATTTTCTGGACACGGATGTAGATATTGTTACTCCTAACGGTTTTGAAAATGTTTTTACTCCTAAGGATACAGAGTTCGAAGGGAAAAGAAATGCCGGAAGGGAAAAATTTATGCAGGTCGCTCAGGCTTTGCTGAGACGTCCGGTAAGCGAAAACGCTTTGATTATCGGGATCAGTGGACGGTATGAATTTAAAAATAAAGGAATTGATGTATTTATTGAAGCGTTGGGACGTCTAAACCGGAATAATGGTATCAACCGAGAAGTTTTGGCTTTTGTGTTAGTGCCTGCCGGTCAGAATGGTCCGAACAAAGAATTATTACATAATTTGGAATATCCCCAGGATACTGTCAATGGAAGTTCTTATCTGACCCACTATTTATCCGATGAAATGCACGATCCGGTCATGAATAGTATCCGGTCACAAAAATTAAATAACGGGGAAAACGATCCGGTAAAGGTGTTTTTTGTGCCCTGTTATTTGAACGGGGATGACGGCGTTTTCAACATGCCTTATTACGACTTGTTAATCGGCATGGATTTGACTGTTTTCCCTTCCTATTATGAACCCTGGGGATATACTCCTCTGGAAAGTCTGGCTTTTAGGGTCCCTACGATTACGACAACTTTAGCCGGTTTCGGTCTGTGGGTTAAAGAGCATTATAATATGGAACATCCGGGAATAGATGTTATTCACCGGGAGGACGGAAATAGTGATTATGTGATCGGTTCTATCGCTGACCGGATTAAAAGTTTTACGACACTGAATGAACAGGAAGTAGTACAATACAAGGAGAATGCAAAAGACGTTTCCCGTATTGCTTTGTGGGATAATCTGATTATTTATTATAAAAAAGCTTATGAAATTGCTTTAAATCAGGTAAATGAACGCCTGAAGGAGATGCCTGTCGCTTTAAATGAACAAGTGTCGTATATTGAAAAACAACTTTCGGTGAATACTCCTCATTGGATCAGTGTCATGATTCATCGTTCTATTCCCGAAAAGTTGATAGCGCTGGAAGAATTATCCAAAAACTTGTGGTGGTGTTGGAATGATGAAGCCCGGGAATTGTTTAGAAGTATTGATATTGAGCAGTGGCGGGCTTGCGGGCATAATCCGATAGCCTTGCTGGATAAGATTTCATTGAGCCGTTATAAGGAATTGGAAAATGATCCGGAATTTGTAGGACGTTTGGAGAAAGTCTATACTCACTTTAAGACTTATATGGAGGGGAAGAAACAGATGAGTGGGGCAGGAGTCGCTTATTTCAGTATGGAATATGGATTGCATACTTCTTTAAAGATTTATTCCGGAGGCCTGGGTATTTTAGCCGGGGATTATTTGAAAGAGGCCAGTGATAAGGGAACTAAAATTACAGCGGTTGGGTTGCTGTACCGGTATGGTTATTTCACCCAAAAACTTTCGGCTATGGGGGATCAGGAAGCCGAGTATGAAGCGCAGGACTTTATGAAAATTGCCGTGACACCTGTACGCGATAAGGATGGCAATTGGCTTACCGTAAGTCTGGTATTCCCGGGACGTAATGTATATGCGAGGATTTGGAGAGTAGATGTCGGACGTATTGAGTTGTATCTGCTGGATACGGATTTTGAAGATAATCTTCAGGAAGATCGCTCGATTACCCACCATTTGTATGGAGGGGATTGGGAGAACCGTTTGAAGCAGGAATTGTTGCTGGGATGCGGAGGTATACAGGCTTTACGGAAATTAGGAGTAGATGCTTCCACTTATCATTGTAACGAAGGTCACGCTGCATTTACAGGTTTGGAACGACTGAAAGAGTATATCACAGAACAGGGATTGTCATTTGCTGAAGCAATAGAAGTGGTAAGAGCCTCTTCTCTTTTTACAACTCATACTCCTGTTCCTGCCGGACATGATTTCTTTTCTGAAAATATGCTCCGTACTTATATTTCTCATTTTGCCGATCGTCTGAAGATTAGCTGGGAACAGTTATTGGGTTTGGGAAAAATCAATGTAGCAGATCCGAATGAGAAATTTTCGATGAGCTTCCTGGCTGCTAATTTGTCTCAGGAAGTGAATGGGGTAAGCTGGCTGCATGGTGAAGTAAGCCGGGATATTTTCAAAGGATTATGGCCGGGTTATCTACCGGAAGAATTGCACATCAGTTATGTGACAAATGGAGTGCATTACCCGACCTGGACAGCCCCGGAATGGAAGAAAATAGAGGCTTCTATTTTTGGGGAAGCTTTTCAGACCCACCACTATGATAAAAAGTGTTTTGAAGAAATTTATAAAGTACCGGATGAAATTGTATTCGAAGTACGGAATAAACTGAGAAAACGGTTGATCGACCACGTCAAGAAAATGCTGACGGATGGACTTACGGCTTCTTATTTTACTCCCCGTCAGGTGATCGAAATACATGATACTTTGCGGGACGATATTCTAACGATAGGGTTTGCACGCCGTTTTGCTACTTATAAACGGGCTCATCTGCTCTTCCGTAACCTCGATCGCCTGGACGAGATTGTAAACAATCCCCAGCATCCTGTACAATTCATTTTTGCCGGGAAAGCCCACCCTGCAGATAAAGCCGGGCAGGATTTGATCAAACGGATCGTCGAAATATCTAAACATCCCAAGTTTATCGGAAAAATTTTGTTCCTGCCGAATTACGATATGGATTTGGCAAAGAATCTGGTTCAGGGAGTGGATGTGTGGATGAATACTCCTACACGTCCTCAGGAAGCTTCGGGAACCAGTGGAGAGAAAGCAGCCATGAACGGAGTAATGCATTTTAGTGTGTTGGACGGTTGGTGGGTGGAAGGTTATCGTCCCGATGCCGGTTGGATGCTCCCCATGGAACGTACCTATGAAAATCAATCTTTCCAGGATGAACTGGATTCGGAAATGATTTACAATATCATAGACGATGATATCGCTCCGCTCTTTTACGATAAAAATAACGCGGGCATGTCTCCTAAATGGATCAGTTATATTAAGAATACTATCGCTAAAGTTGCTTCTAATTTTACAACCAACCGGATGTTAATTGATTACGAGAATCAATATTATATTCCGATGTCGGAACGTTATCACCAAATGATTGCAAATGATTTTGCCATGGCAACGGAAATTGCGGAATGGAAAAAGAAAGTTACACGTGAATGGGATAACATTGAAGTGGTCAGCCTGGATATTCCCAATCGCTCCAAACAAATTATCGCTTTGGGTAAGTCTTATTGGGGAGAAGTTACGTTGGAGATCGGAGAGCTGTCTATGGAAGATATAGGAGTGGAATTGGTGGCTGCCGAACAGAAAAACGACCGTTTGGTCATCCGCGAAAAATACGATTTTACACCTGTATCCCAGGAAGACGGGAAAGCGACCTATCATATAGATGTGACGGCCGATGCCCCCGGAGTGCTCAATTTAGCTCTGCGTATTTATCCTAAAAATTCGTTACTGCCTCATCGGCAAGACTTTGCTTTGGTAAAATGGTTATAATCCGCTATGGATATAGCGAATACTGTAAGAGCCGCCCTGTGCGGCTCTTTTGGTGACAAGGGGACGGTTCTTTTGTCACCTGCTGCAATTTCCCGGAAAAAGTCATGTTGATTTTCATTAAAAAATGCCTTAAATTTACATAACTTAAAGGCTTGTCCGTAATATGCCCAGAAATTCGCGTCAGACATCAGTTACAGGGATATATCATGTTATTGCCCGGGGTCAGGGCGAACAGATTATCTTTTACGAGCGGGAGGATTATGAGGAATATTTAAAGCGATTGGAAAGATATTCCGATGAACATTTTACCATCTATTGCTTTTGTTTAATGGATAATCATGTGCATCTGTTAGTCAAAAGTACCGATTTGAGTCTTTATATGAAAAAAATAACGGTGAGTTTTGTTGCATGGTATAATCGGAAATACGATCGTAAAGGCTGGCTTTTTTTGGATCGTTTTAAAAGTGAACCGGTAGAAGAAGAAGGTTATCTGATGCGGTGTGTAAGGTATATTTTGCAGAATCCTTTAAAAGCGGGGATTTGTAAGGATATCTCTTCTTACCCCTGGGGAAGTTTTTCTTTCTATTACAGTAAAAGGAAAACTTGGATGGAAAGCATGCCGATAGAATTGCTTTTTGGAAATAAAGAGGAATTTTTGCAATTTGTTCAGGAAAAAGAAATCATTGCCGGTACCAATAAATTGGAGATAGAAAAACGTATTTCTGATTATGATTTGATCCGGTTATGGCAGAAGG
>JAEXFF010000169.1 GCA_023400335.1 Bacteroidota bacterium | reverse complement strand
ATCGGAGAATACGAAGAACGTACCGCAGGCAACGAAAATTCCGCCGTGTAAAGCGATACCGTTGCAAATGGCGGCCATGGTCAGTTCAGCTACTCCGGCCTGTAAGAAAGCACCGCTGAAATCTCCTTTTCTGCGCGGACGGGCTCCTCCTTTTAGGAATCCGTCGGTTTTGTCCGAGTTGGAAAGGTCGGCAGAACTGACAATCATGTTTTCCACCTGCTGTGCTAATGCCATGAGTACGTCAGCAGAGGCTGTACGGGTGGCGATATTGGCTTTGTGGGCAATGGCTTTATAGTCGATAGCCGGCACTTCTCCGGACATAAATTTGTGATATTGGGCTGCCCGTTCCGGCTGAGCTTTTTCCCAGGCTTCCTGTTCTGCCTTTTTTTTGCGGGCATAGGCTCTTTTGGCTTCCAGGGCTTTTTCATAATATGCTTTGACTTCCGGGAAAATTGTAAAAGGATGCCGGGGATCGCCTCCCAGGTTTTCAATGGTCTTTTCGATAGAAGCCCCGGCTCCCGTCAGGGGCTGACCGTGAGTAGATACTTTGTTGGAGAAATCTTCCCCTTCGGGACCCAATGCTCCTTTTCCCATCAGGGTTTTTCCGATGATAAGCGTAGGGCGTTCTTTTTCATTTCCGGCTGCTGTCAGTGCTTCGCGGATCTGATCAGCATCATTTCCATCGATAGTAATTACGTTCCAGCCCCAGGCTTCGTACTTTTCTGCCGTATTCTCGACTGTAACCTCTTCTACTTTGGTGGACAACTGGATATTGTTGGCGTCGTAAAACAGGATCAGATTGGATAATCCCAAAGCTCCGGCGATACGGCCTGCTCCCTGGGAGATTTCCTCCTGTATACCTCCGTCTGAAATAAACGCATACGTTTTATGAGCCATCCATTCTCCGAAGCGGGCTACCAGGAATCGTTCAGCAATGGCAGATCCCACAGCCATCGTATGGCCCTGCCCCAGCGGACCGGATGTATTTTCCACTCCGCGGGCCTTGTCTACTTCCGGATGTCCCGGCGTAATACTGTCCCATTGACGGAAATTTTGCAAATCCTCCAGACTATAACTACCGGTCAGACAGAGAACCGAATACAACATAGGAGACATATGACCGGGATCTAAGAAAAAACGGTCCCGGTTGGCCCAGGTCCGGTCGTCCGGGTCAAAATTTAAAAATTCAGAATACAATACATTGATGAAATCAGCCCCTCCCATGGCGCCTCCGGGATGTCCCGATTTGGCTTTTTCCACCATTGAAGCTGCTAAAATGCGGATGTTGTCGGCCGCTCTGTTTATGATTTTGTTCATAGTTCTGGGTTTAATTTTTTTGTTGATTTCGCAAAGTTAGTTTTTTTGACTGAAAACCGGATGAAAACCCCCATGAAATTGAAGGGGATTCCTGCTTCCTGTCAGAAGCGGATAAACGGAACTGTGATCCGGAATGCCGGGTCCGTTTATCCGCCAGGGAGCAGGGAAGTTCCGGTCCGTCCCGGAATGCTTTCCTGCCTTTTAAAGGTTTTTCTCTTTATACGTATTTTCCCACCAGGCCGGTTGATCTTTCAGGTATTTGGCGAAATAAGCCAGTATCGTATTGTTCCATAGAATCCGTAAATGATAATCCGTTACCGTATGGTCGGAATCTTTTACAAAAACCAGTTCGGTATCTTTACCCAGCAGTTTTAAAGCGGTGTAAAACTGTATGCTTTGGGCTGTCGGCACATTGACGTCTTTGGTACCGTGAATCAATAAAATCGGTGTATTTACCTTATCGGCATTGAACAGAGGACTCTGATCCACGTAAATATCTTTCCGGTTCCAGGGAAAGGAGTGGGCAGTAGCGCAGGTGCTGTAGCTGTATCCCCAATAGCCGTCCCCCCAGTAACCCGCAATGGAAGATATGCCGGCGTGGGCGATGGCACAGGTAAAGATATCGGTTTGGGTCGTCAGGTACATGGTGGTAAATCCTCCGTAAGAAGCTCCCATACATCCGACCTTTGAAGCGTCTACAAAAGAATGCGATTTGAGAAAGGCTTTTGTGGCAGTGATGATTTCGTCCGCCGTGATTTTTCCCCAGTTATTCTGGTGGCGGGCAGAGAATTCCTGTCCGTAACCGATCGCTCCGGAAGGCTGTAAAACATATACAATATAACCGTTGGCGGCAAATAAATTAAAAGGATAACGCCCTCCGAAGCTGCGTTCGACAGGAGTGGTTCCTCCGTAATAATAGACGATGAGCGGGTATTTTTTAGCCGGATCAAAATGAGGCGGCAGGTAATAGCGCCCGTCAATGACCGTTCCTTTTTTGTAAGTAAAGTCCCAGTCTTTCACTTCTCCGAATACAATATTTTCGTATTGCCGGGCCGAAGGATTATCCCATACTCTTGCTTTCAGGTCTTTTAAACCGAGGGTATAAATACGGGCCGGGTAACTGACATCGGAAGCCACATACATCAGTTCTTCGCCTTTTTCAGGAATACTGGTGCTGAGGATAATGTCTCCCGGGCATTCCAGGTGCTGTATGGACTGTGTACGGGGATCGCAACGGAAAAGACGGACATAATCTGCAGCAGCGGCTGTAAAATAAATATACCCGTCTGTCCGCCAGAATACATATTGTACGGAGGGATCGAAATTTTTAGTCAGAGGAGTGACCTGAGCTGTCGCTAAATTGTAAAGGTAGAGCTGGGTATCGAATTCGTTGGCAATCGGATTTTTCCCGATATTTTTCCCGCTTTCCCCGAAAGCAGAAGGTCCTCCGGTAATCAACAATTGGCTGTCGTCGGGGGAAAAACTGCAGGAAATAGTGTAAAGCCGGTCTTTCCAGAGGGTGTCCACTTTCAGGGTTTTCATATTCATCAGGTATACCGATTGTTTGCTATAAGGAAATTCGTTGTAATCGGGACGGGAAGTGGCAAATAAGATTTGCCGGCCGTCGTGACTGATATCCATGAGATAAGTAGAAGTGTTTCCCCAGGTCAGCCGGGAATGAAGTCCGGTAGCAAAATCGTATTTACACAAGTAAGAACGATAGCGGAAATAAGGCTGGCGGTCTTCTATTCCGTTTAATTTCCGGAGTTGCCAGTTTTCTTCCGTATAATTTTCACTGGTGTAATAGAGAAGGTAGGATAAATCGGGGGACCAGTTGTAATTGTTGATCTCTTTATCTTCTTTAATCAGGCATTGCAGTTGCTGAGTTCCGATATCATAAATGTAAAAAGATTTCCCGTTCCCTTCCGTTTGTAACCAGGAAAGTTTGTCCTGCAGGGGTACCCATTGGGTTTGTATCTGGTTTACAGCCAAAGAATAGACGATTTCTTTGTTACTGACCCGGTATACGTATGAGGTGTAATTATCTTTTCCGTCCAGTGTTTCTTTTATACTCACAAGGGCGTATTTTCCCGAAGGGGAGAGGTCGGTTTTGCTGATGTGATTGCCATTTAATATATCATAGATATTTTTTCCGCGTTTGGGAGAAAGCGTATATTCCAAAACGTCTCCGCCGGCTTTTGTCTGCTGCTCGAAACGGCAGAGCAGTATTTTCCCGCCTCTGGTCACCGTTTTCACAATCAGGCTGTGTTTTCCGGGTAGCAATTCACAGGAAAAGGATTTATCTGCCGTCTGGCTTCCGGTGTACGTCAGTTTTTTTTGCCCGTCCAGGTATATTTCGGTATTCCCGAATAAACGGAATTGAAAACGGCCTTCTATCCACTGAGGGATATTCAGGTATACAGCGTAGTAATTGAGGGTGGATTTGCCGTTGTCAGCCGGGGCCATTAAAGTGTCCCCTTCCATTACCGCTTTTCCCCACTGTAACTGATGGAAATTCCTTTCTTTTTTCCCGTCTTCCGGAATGAAGTCGTTGACGTTTAAAAGAGAGTATTCGAATAATTCTTTTTCTGTAAACGTTTTGTTATCGACGTCTTTGAAATTACTCAGGGCCGGAGGAGCTACCGGTACGGGGGTCAGGGCCAGCCATTCTTTTGCAGTCTGCGCAGACACACTCAGGCTCAAAACGGTCAGGATAAATAAAAGGATGTGTTTTTTCATAGGATATGAATTTGATTATACATAATTTTTTTAGAGACAAACTTTTGCAAAGTTAAAAATTATATCAGGGTTTAAATGTTCAAATGTAAAAATGTTCAGGGGTTTAAATGGGTAGGATTTGAGCGGGCAAAGGTATAGGGGGACGGGGTGGAGAGAGGTAGCAGAAAATGGTTTGACGGTTTACTGCCCGAAGGAAATTGAGGGTGATCAATGGGGCGGGGATGGGCGTTTTTCGCTGTTTTGGGGGATGAGATTCCCCGGTTTCCGAAGGGAGAAGAATGTATTCTCTTTTCAATTTTTTTTCCTATTTTTGTGGGCTGTGAAAGTAAAGGCTGTCTGGCATTGGTTACGGACGGATTTTTCATTTGTTAATGAATAGTCATAAAATTGTGTACGATATGAGCATAGAAAGTTTGTTGACCTCTAAGGTTATAGAAGCTGTAAAAGAATGTTACGGTGTGGAAGTGGAGGCGGATAAAATACAATTACAGGCCACCCGTAAAGAATTTGCCGGTGATCTGACGGTGGTCGTTTTTCCGTTTACCCGTTTTTCTAAAAAATCTCCGGAAGAAACCGGGAAACAGTTAGGAGAGTATTTGAAGGAACATATCGATGAAATCCGGGATTACAATGTTGTAAAGGGGTTTCTGAATATTGAGATATCTTCCGCTTACTGGCTCGGCATACTGAATGAAGCCGCAGAAGATCCCCGATACGGTTACTGTCACAGCAGCAGCGGGCATTCGTATATGATTGAGTATTCTTCTCCGAACACGAACAAACCTTTGCATCTGGGACATATCCGGAATAATTTACTGGGCTGGTCGGTATCTGAAATACAAAAGGCAAACGGACATGAGGTGAGGATGGTAAATTTAGTAAACGACAGGGGAATTCATATTTGCAAGAGTATGATTGCCTGGAAGAAGTTTGCAAACGGAGCTACTCCGGCATCTACCGGAATGAAAGGAGATCATTTTGTCGGAGATTATTATGTGCGTTTTGACAAGGAATATAAAGCAGAGATCCGGCAATTGATGGAAGAAGGCATGGAGGAAGAAGAAGCTAAAAAACAGGCTCCGATTTTATTGGAAGCTCAGGAAATGCTTCGGAAGTGGGAGGCCGGTGAGGAAGAGACCGTGAAGTTGTGGCGGACCATGAACGATTGGGTGTTGAAAGGCTTTGATGAGACCTATCGGTTGATGGGAGTCGGCTTTGATAAAGTATATTTTGAATCCCAGACGTATAAGAAAGGGCGGGATCTCGTTTTAAAGGGGCTGGCAGAAGGGGTGCTTTACCGGAAGGAGACCGGAAGCGTCTGGGCCGATTTGGCAGCAGACGGATTGGATCAGAAACTATTGCTCCGGGATGACGGGACTTCTGTCTATATGACACAGGATATCGGAACGGCCTATGAGCGTTTCAGTGAATTTGATATGGATGAGATGATATATGTGGTGGGAAATGAGCAAAATTATCACTTTCAGGTATTGTCGCTGATTTGCGGAAAACTGGGATTTGAATGGGCCGGTAAGATCCGTCATTTATCGTATGGAATGGTCGAACTGCCGGAAGGAAAGATGAAGTCAAGGGAAGGAACCGTGGTGGATGCCGACGACCTGATGCAGGAAATGATTCGTACAGCCCGGGAAACTTCGCAGGAACTGGGAAAACTGGAAGGCTATTCCGAAGCCGAGGCGGAGGAGGTATACCGCAAAGTGGCTTTAGGAGCCCTGAAGTATTTTATATTGAAAGTCGATCCGAAGAAGACCATGATGTTCAATCCGAAAGAATCAATCGATTTTAACGGGAATACCGGGCCTTTTATTCAGTATACCTATGCCCGTATTCAGTCGATTTTACGGAAAGCTGCCGGAAACGGGATGAAGGTTGAACAGACAGATATTCATTTGGAAATTTCGGATAAAGAGCAGGACCTGATCAAATGGATTGCCAAATTACCGGCTGTGGTAAAAGAAGCCGGAGAGACATACAGCCCTGCATTGCTGGCCAATTACTCTTATGAATTAGCCAAAGAGTTCAATCAGTTTTATCACGATTTTTCTATTCTGAAAGAAGAGGACGGGGCATTGCGTAACTTCCGTTTATTACTGGCTAAAGAATGCGGGGAAGCGGTAAAAAATGCTATGGGAATGCTGGGCATAGAAATGCCGGAAAGAATGTAAAATTTAAAAGAGAAAGGAAGATATATGGAAGGTTTTGAATTAGTGGAAGCCAGACAGATTGACGAAAATCTTATCCGTATGATCGGACAGGATTGGATGCTGGTGACAGCGGGAGAAAAAGAACAGTTTAATACCATGACTGCGAGCTGGGGCGGAGCCGGTTACCTGTGGAATAAGCCGGTCGCTTTTGTCTTTATCCGTCCGCAACGGTATACTTTCGGGTTTATAGAAAGACAGGAAGGTTTCACCCTTTCTTTTTTGGGAGAAGAATACAGGGAAGCTTTGAAAATATGCGGTACTTTATCCGGAAGGGAGGTCAATAAGGTGGAGAAAACCGGTTTGACACCTGTTTTTTCTGCTTCCGGAAGGGTGGCATTTGCTGAATCCCGGTATGTATTGGAATGTAAAAAATTATATGCGGATTTCTTGTCCCCGGAGGCTTTTTTAGATACAGCGGATAGCGAAAAATTTTATCCGGAAAAGGATTTTCATAAAATGTATATCGCAGCGATTGAGAAAGTGTGGAAAAAGAAATGATAGCTAATCGGACGAATTATCATAGTCATTGTTCTTTCTGTGATGGAAAAGCTTCGATGGAGGAGTTCGTGGAAGCGGCCGTCCGGCAAGGGTTTTCCGCTTATGGGATTTCTTCCCATGCTCCTTTGCCTTTTCCGACTTTCTGGACCGTAAGCCGGGCAAAAGTACCCGCTTATCTGGCTGAGATCCGTCGGTTAAAGAAAAAATACGGGGAGAAAATAGAACTTTATGCCGGTATGGAGATCGATTATCTGCATCCGGAACAAAATCCGGCTATCGGTTATTTTCAAAATTTGCCCCTGGATTACCGGATCGGATCGGTCCATTTAATTTATACGCCGGAAGGCCGGATTGTAGATACGGACACCAGCCCGGAGAATTTCCGGAAAATTTGGCAGGAGAAATTTCAGGGAGACTTGAAGCTGCTGTTGGAAGGATATTTTGAAGCTTCTATGCGGCTGGTAGAAAAAGGCGGATTCGATTTTGTCGGGCATGCCAATAAAATATTTTATAATGCTGAACAGTGTTGTCCGGGGATTACGGAAGGAGATTGGTATAAAGGGAAACTAAACGATTTTTTCACTTTTGTATCGGAGAGGGAATTGATGGTGGAGATCAATACAAAAGCTTTTGAACAGAAAGCTTGTTTTTTTCCGGCCGTCCGGAATTGGAAAATTATCCGGGAATTGCGTATTCCTGTTGTTGTCAATTCGGATGCCCACCGGCCGGAGTTGATCAATGCCGGGAGAGCAGAGGCTTTGCAGCAATTAAAAGAGCAGGGATTTGAAACGGTAAGGGAGTTGCACGGGGGGAAATGGCAGGAAGTGGCAATTGTCTGAAGAAGAAAAACATTTTTTATGAATGCGGAACGATTGATATTTTTACAGATATAGCTAAAGTATAGGAAAATACGGATATGGAAAAGTCAATACATTTTATTCCTTCGGGAGTATGTTCGCAAGCTATCGATATTACTGTCGAAAACGGTATTGTTAAGGAAATATATTTTGAAGGAGGTTGCAGTGGGAACACCCAAGGGGTTTCTTTGCTGGCAAGGGGAATGAAAGTAGCAGAAGTAATTGATCGGTTGGAAGGTATACGTTGCGGTGGTAAGGCTACTTCCTGTCCGGATCAGCTTGTAAAGGCTTTACGGATGCTGGAACAGAAATGAATAAATTTTACATAAATAATAACGGATGGAGAAGGAACAATTACCCCGTACAGAGGAATTTTTAACTGCTGCTGTGGCATGGGCGAAAGAGGTGGGGAAAATACATTTAACTTATTTCAGGGGAAATAATTTGGATATTCATACCAAATCGAATGTGGCAGATGTGGTGACCCGTGCTGACCAGGAGAGTGAGGCTTATTTATTGGAAAGAATTGCCGAACGGTTTCCCGGGCATAGCGTATTGGGGGAAGAGAGCGGGATGCATGAAAAGGATACGGATTTTTGCTGGGTAGTGGATCCTTTGGACGGGACCAATAATTATAGTCAGGGGTTGCCTGTATTTAGCGTCTCTATTGGTTTACAATACAAAGGATATACGCTTATAGGAGTTGTATATGCTCCATATTTGGATGAATTATATACGGCGGAACGGGGGAAAGGTGCTTTTTTGAACGGGAGCCCCCTTCACGTTTCTTCTAAAACGGATCTGGAGAGCTGTGTCTTGGGTACGGGATTTCCATACGATAAAGGAACGAATCCGGAAAATAATATTTCCAACCTTGTTGCTCTGTTGCCGGGACTAAGAGGCATCCGGAGAATGGGGTCGGCGGCTTACGATTTATGCTGTGTGGCAGCCGGTTTTTTAGACGGTTATTGGGAATTAAATCTCAATCTTTGGGATGTATGTGCAGGGGAATTAATCGTAGAAGAAGCCGGAGGATGTATTTGTCCTTTCCGGAAGGACCGGCACATTTCGATTATTGCGGCTAATGCAGTTCTGCTCGAAAAAATCCGGCACCAAATTAAATAAGGTAGGAGTGTTTAAATGTGAAAATGTTTAACATTTTCACATTTAAACGTTTAAACTTTAAATTCCCAGTACTTCCACGCCTTGTTTAAAGAAAATGTCTTTCGGAATACCGGCATTGGCAATTTTATCCAGGTCTTTTTGTAATCCGGGGGAGACTATGCCTTTTTCCCGGATAAGCTGGCTTGCTTTTTCGTAATCCCCATCTCCTTCCAGGGTAATGTATTCGCTGGCGATAGCGGCAATGTCAGCCTTCATTTTTTCAAAATTCACGGTGTAATATCCTGTTGCAGGGTCCTGCGTAATGGCACCGCTTTCGATAAAGTGAGCAAATTGCATCATATTGGCTTTTCCGTGTGCACTGGCAGCACCGAAACGGCAGGAACGGAAAATACCGGCAATAAAGGTCACATAATTATCCATCAGTTCTTTGTTTTCCAGCACATTCCA
>JAEXFF010000125.1 GCA_023400335.1 Bacteroidota bacterium | reverse complement strand
CGGCGTACTGTCTCCAGATTATGGGAAATCACTTCCGGTTTTGCTCCGATAATCCGCTCCACCAATTCGGATCTGCCTTGAAAATCCGGAATCAATACTTCCATAGTGACAGAGGGATTCATTTCTTTTACAGCCCGTATTACTTTTACCCAATGAGCAGCCCCTAAATCCTCTAAATCATCCCGGTCCACAGAAGTAATCACTACGTGTTTCAAACCCAATAATTTTACAGAATTCGCAATATTGCGGGCTTCCTCCGGATCCAGTGGAAAAGGCTTTCCCGTGGTTACATTACAAAACCGGCAATTCCGCGTACAGATGTTACCGCCTATCATAAAAGTCGCAGTTCCGCATCCCCAGCATTCTCCCTGATTGGGACACATACCACTCGTACATATCGTATGCAGATGGTGTTCCCGTACAATATTCAATACCTCTACTGACAATTGCCCTTTCGGCAATTTAATTTTTAACCATTCCGGTTTTCTTCGACTATTACACCCCATAATTATTATCGTATATTTTTCCCGGCCCTTTTATCCTGCTTTTTATAAAGTATATTCTTTCTTCCGGTAAGAAAACACTTTTTAGCAGAAAAACCATAAAGACCAATTTTATACAAAAATAAAAAGAAACCCTAAAGAAAAGAAAAAAGGAGGCATCTTTTCACAGATGCCTCCGCTGACTAACCCTTAAATCCAAAATTAATAAAATTTCCCGTTTTATTATTACTTAGCTGTCACCCTTTTTCAAGGTTTCCAATACTAAGATGCAAAAGAATACGAATAGTTGCGTCGGGAAAGAAAAAAAATTATTTTTTTTCAAAATACCGGCAATATTCACTGATCCCGCAGGATTCACATTTCGGGCGACGTGCAGTACAGGTATATCTTCCGTGTAATATCAGCCAATGATGGGCCTTAGACAAAATTTCGGACGGAATATTTTTTACCAGTTGTTTTTCGGTTTCCAATGGGGTGGTAGCATTGGTAACCAATCCGATCCGGTCTGCTACCCGGAACACATGTGTATCTACAGGCATTGCAGGCCGGTGAAAAGCAACCGCTTCGACCACATTAGCTGTTTTTCTCCCTACTCCCGGAAGAGTCTGTAATAATTCCATATCATCCGGAACTTCACCATTAAAATCATTCACCAATTTTTTAGCCATAGCAGACAGATGCCTGGCCTTATTATTGGGATATGAAATGGATTTAATCAATTCATATATTTCTGCTACCTCTGCCTTCGACATTGCCTCAGCAGTAGGGAAACGTTCAAAAAGAGCCGGAGTTGTCATATTTACCCGTTTGTCTGTACATTGAGCAGACAGAATTACAGCTACTAATAATTCAAAAGGACTCTGATATTCTAATTCGCTCTCGGCAACCGGCATATTTTCACTAAACCAGTTTATAAAACCCTCATATCTTTCTTTTGTTGTCATATCTCTCTATCTTTTGTAATCATTTATTTCTCAATTTTTCCCCTGATCTGTTCCGCAATCCTATTTTTTAATTTGAAAATATTCCAGTGGCCTAAAGAATTAATGCTTTCCGGCAACAGCATAGTAAAGCGACAAAATTACTGATTAATTCCTTCATCCGGACCGAAAGTTCATTTATCAGCGAGACGTATGCCGGGTGTTAATCCTCTGTCCGAACAATCCCACACTTTTTATGAAACTTTCACAAAAATAGAATTTATTACCTAATATTCTTGAAAAGAAATCCCTATTTTTGTCCAAAAAGAGTTCCAATACAAACAAAAAGGAAAAGTGATGGGGGATCTTAAATCAAAATACAGTCCGGAAATCCACAGCAAATTTGATATTCTTCTCAAGTCTTGCCGGAATTTATTATCAGAAGAAGATATTCAACTCGTAGAAAAAGCATTCGACATTGCGGTCTCTCCGGCAACAGATCAGGAGAATCCCCTGGATGCTCTCCCCGATCACGAAGAAAAAGAAATTCTGAAAATTCTGGACATAGCTTTAATCATCACTACAGAAATAGGGCTGGGGCGTACATCTATTATCTGCGCCATGTTACACACAAAAGTCACGAAAGGAGAACTTTCTATTTCCGAAGTGGAGGATATTTTCGGCTCTAAAGTTACCCAAATTGTGGAAGGCCTTAAAAATATCAATTCCATACACACTCCGCAGAAAATTGTCAACTCGGAAAATTTCCGGAAATTATTACTGAGTTTTGCTCAGGATATACGGGTACAACTCATCTTTTTGGCAGAAAAGTTATATGCACTACGAGGTGCTGAAAATCTGACAGAAGCAGCACAAAAACAATTGGCCCGGGAAACAGATTATATTTATATCCCTTTTGCACACCGCCTGGGATTATACAATATCAAATCAGAAATGGAAGACAGGGCCCTGCGTTACTCCAATCCGGAAATTTATGCTGAAATCCGGCGTAAATTAACAGAATCGAAAGCAGCGCGCGAAGAATATATCGCAGAATTTATTGCTCCTGTCGTAGAAGAACTCCATAAACGCAATATCCATTTTAAAGTCAAATACAGAACCAAAACAATCGCTTCTATTCTGAATAAAATGCGGAAAAATCAGGTAGAATTCGAAGAAATTTACGATATATTCGCCGTTCGCTTTATTATAGACAGCAAGGGGGAGAATGAAAAACCAGACTGTTGGAAAGTATATTCCATCGTTACAGACAAATACACTCCCAATCCGCAACGATTACGCGATTGGATTACCGTACCTAAATCAAACGGATATGAATCCCTGCAAACTACCGTTCTGGGACCTGGAAAACGTTGGGTCGAAGTACAGATACGTACAGAACGAATGGATGAAATTGCCGAGAAAGGGTTTGCAGCTCATTGGAAATACAAAGGAGGAACTTCGGATTCCGCAATTGAAAACTGGCTGAATGAATTACGCGAAATACTGGAGAGTCCGGAAGAAAATGCAATAGAATTACTGGATGATCTCAAGTTGGATCTCCAGGATAAAGAGGTCCATGTCTTCACACCCAAAGGGGATTTAATTACTTTACCGGCCGGGGCGACGCTGCTCGATTTTGCCTATGCTATACATACCAATATCGGATGCAAATGCGTAGGAGGAAAAGTCAATCAACGCAATGAAACGCTTCGCTACCAATTACGCAACGGAGATGAAATCTCAGTAATGACAGCTGCCAATCAACAGCCCAAAGCAGACTGGCTGAATTTTACCGTTACTTCCAAAGCCCGTAACAAAATACGGCAATTCCTTAACGAAGAAATCAACCACCAGGCGGATATTGGGAAAGAGTTATTGACCAGAAGACTGAAAAACTGGAAAATCGAGTTTACTGACGACATTATCCGTAAACTCATGCAACATTATAAATACAAATTCGCTTTGGATTTATATCAGGGAATTGCTATCGGGAAACACGATCCGGCAGAAATAAAAGATATCCTTCTACAGGCTAAAGAAGAAGAAAAAGCTACTGTTCCCGCTCCCATCAAGGATATCCACATCAGCCATTCCCCAAAAATAGCCGAAGACGTCCTCATTATCGACAAAAATGTTGACAATGTGGACTACAAATTCGCCCGTTGCTGTAACCCTGTTTTCGGCGACGATATTATTGGGTTCGTCTCTATCGGAGAGGGAATTAAAGTACACCGCAAGCAATGTAAAAATGCACTGGATTTGCAAAGACGCTATCCTTACCGTATCGTCAAAACCCAATGGACAAATGCCGGCACAACCTCCTACCAAACAGTTCTCAGCCTTATGGGAAAAGATGAAATCGGAATAATTAATAAAATTACAGAACTCATTTCAAAAGATCCCAGAGTCACCATGAGGGCCATCGCCATAAACTCTGCCGAAGGAATATTCGAAGGAAAAATTACCGTATTAATCGATAATACCGAGCATTTAGCCCAATTAATTACCCGTTTAAAACATTTGCCAGGTATACTAAAAGTAAATCGACACGATTCTATGCTTGAACAGTAAACCTGGTGAAAACAATCAATTATTATAAAAAGTCGAAAAACCGCCATGAAAAGTAGAACTAATTTTTTAAATACAGACGGTTTGCTGTATAACTATTTTAAACCCTAAATTTTGTAAAAAAAAGACAATTATTCTACCTTTGTCCGCGTTGACGGATCTAAAGAATTAAATTATGACCTTTTATAATAAAACTTTAATAGGCATCCTGGGATGCTGTATTTTTGGAAAAATAAATTACGGGTACCCTCTCCCGGAAACAGATCCGAATTCACTTTACTCCTTTTGTCTGGTTAACAATCCGTCCCATGTATCGGACGAACAAGTTTCTTCCGACTCTTTACCGGACTGGATCTTTGCCTCACAACAAGAATACTGGATTGGAATTTCCGATCCCATTGCCGATAAAGAAACGGCAAAGGAACAAGCTATCGCAAGAGCCATTTGTTCCTGGGGATTAGCCAGGGGTGAAAAAATAAACAGTATCATTCAAGATAACACAGCAAACCATACACACATCACACAAGGAAGTTGGAAATTAATACTAAAATCCTTTGATTACAAATTGCTTAAAGAATTTGAATATAAAACGGGAGAAATTTTTGTGGCTGTTCAGGTAAAAAAGACGGAAGATGGCGATAAAAGGATGCTGGTAGAGAATTTCTGGTCGGATAAAATCAGTGAAAATGCTGAAATGACAGAGGAACATCTCAACATTGCCGTATACGGATTTAAAAAACTGAAAATCATTCAGTTTAAGTTAGAACGTTTAGGAGACAAGATCCGGATGCATTCCAGTATAGACGGTCAGGGTATTGAATTACCTTCTCCTGTTCCCTACCCGGAATCTCCGTGTACTGCTGAACAGCAGATCGATCCTGATAATATTATTTTCACTCCGAAAATCAGGTATACTATTTCCAAATTATCCGATTATCCCCTGAGTTTTGTCTGGCTAAAAACAGCTCTTATAGAAGCTCCGATAGAACCCCTTGTATATTCTATTGAGGGCGAGGAACAATTCGGTGAAGATGGAAATGATGTCTTTGTTACGGCTCAACATCAAACAGATTTTCATATACCTTATATTCAAACAGCAGCCCGTATAACAGACAACCGTTTATTCATAAAATGGGAAGTAAATGAAGAACTGAATGAGGTATTAAAAAAACAGGTTAAAAGTACGTACCAATAAATTTTCCAATGCCGGAAAACAGGTATCAAATATTGTGTTAAATAATTAATCATCTATTTTTAATAACTGATCGTTATGGAAGAAATTTTCAATTCAACCTCTCACATTTCAATGGATGTTTTCCTAAGCAAAATTATTGACTTGGC
Organism: Bacteroidota bacterium; assembly: GCA_023400335.1. Lineage (GTDB taxonomy): Bacteria > Bacteroidota > Bacteroidia > Bacteroidales > Marinifilaceae > Culturomica. The sequence goes on along the minus strand of JAEXFF010000125.1, from coordinate 1,115 downwards.
AACATCTTTGGGCTCCCGCATATTAACAGCCTTTATTGTCTTTTTAATCGGACGCTGGATCGTCAAGAAACTGAACCGTATTGTTATCGCTATTATGGAAAAGAAGCAGGTAGAAGCTTCGCTCTTTTCATTTACTAAAAGTTTAGTCAGTATTACACTAAATTTCATCCTCATCATTATCATCATCGGTGTACTCGGCATTGAAACCAGTTCTTTTATTGCATTATTCGCTTCTGCTGGTGTTGCCATAGGTATGGCATTAAGCGGAACATTACAGAATTTTGCCGGGGGAATTATGATTCTCTTTTTTAAACCTTTTAAAGTAGGCGATGTATTGGAAGCTCAGGGACAGTGCGGAACAGTAAAAGAAATACAGATATTCAATACAATTATTTCTACCCCCGACAATAAAATCATCATTATTCCCAACGGTGGCTTATCTACCGGCATTATGAAAAATTATTCAAAAGAACCTACCCGACGGGTCGACTGGGAATTTGGAATTGCCTATGGAGACAGTTATGATAAGGCAAAGGCGGTTATCGAAAGACTTTTAAAAGCAGACTCTCGTATTTTGTCTTCTCCGGCTTATTTCATTGCTCTTAATTCTCTCGGGGAAAGTTCTGTCAATATTGTCGTACGTGCCTGGGTAAATGCCGGGGATTATTGGGATGTTTTTTTCAGCATGAACGAAAAAGTATACCAGACTTTTGCCGAAGAAAATCTCAATATTCCTTTCCCGCAACTGGATGTACACATTAAATCTCCGGAAATTAACCGGGCATAACGTTTTTATTCCCCAACGGCCCAAAAGAGAAAAAATTTATTATTTGATATATTCCGGGATTTTTGGCCCGACGGATTAACAATTCATTCCTCAACGAAATTTCCGTTCCCCTGTATTTCGATTTACGAAAACGGAGATTCAGCAGACAACAAAGCTTTCATTAAACTTTAAGGGGGGGGACTCTCCAGCCCCCTCTTCTATTCTGTCTTTAGCTTTCCGGCGAATATCCTTTTTCCCAAAAAATTAAAACCAATTAGTTGTATTATCGTTGAAATTCATATAATCGATAAAACAATAATACAATGGAAACAGTAGAATAATACAGAGG
>JAEXFF010000037.1 GCA_023400335.1 Bacteroidota bacterium | reverse complement strand
GATTTTCATTTTTGTAGCCGGCAGAATAAAAATTTTTCAGGTTTTCTTCTCCGATTTTGCCACGTTTCTCCACAATTTCCCGGGTTAAAACTGACAGTACATTCAACCGGGGATCGAATGTCACCTTACCTTTGCGGATTTCTACAATCTGTTCTTCTGTAAACCCAATCGCTTTTGCCATAAAGGTATGGGCACTGAGGCAATAAAGACATTCATTCACCTGACTGGTTGCCAAATAAATCGTTTCAGCTTCTTTATCTGTCAGGGAAGTTTTTTCCCGGGTAAAATGCAAATAACTTTTCAAAGCAACCGGAGAATAAGCCATAAAAGCATATACGTTGGGAATAAATCCAAAAGCCATTTTCAACTCATTCAAAATACGCTGATTTTGTTCGGGTATTTTTTCATCTGAAGGTATACTAAATCTGTCCATAATTTTTATCCTTAATTTTCAAATCTTCCCTTATTTTTCATTTACGCAGATTTCCGCAGAAAGTTATTTATTTCACAAAACTCTCTTCTCTTTAGATCTATTTAAAAAAATATCCGACCGGACCTGAAACATTTCGAAAAAAGTTCTCGTTTGATTTTCTGTAATTCGCAACTAAACTAACCTAATCTGATAACACAATTTCATAAAGAATCTTGTGTCCCTCCTTGCCTCTGGCAAGGAGTTTTTTATTACTTTTGGACAAATTATCGGTGCATGAATACAGACAGGCGACAAACAGCTTCCTTTTTATTTGAACAAGAACGTGAAAAAGTCCAACGGAGCTTTTCAGTGATGGTGAAATGCATTGGTCCGGTCTGCAACCTGGACTGCGACTATTGTTATTACCTCGAAAAGAATGCGCTCTATCCGGATAAAAAACTCAGTCGGCTCAGCTTCCGCATGAATGAGCAAGTACTGGAAAAGCTTGTCCGCGATTTCATAGCCTCTCAACCTCAGAAACGGATTGAATTTATTTGGCATGGAGGAGAACCTACTTTATTAGGAATAGATTTTTTTCAAAATATCGTTGCCCTCCAACAGCAATATGCGGACGGAAAAGAAATCGCCAACTCTTTTCAAACTAACGGTACATTAATCAATGAAGAATGGGCTGAATTTTTAGCCAAACACCATTTCCTTTGCGGCTTATCGTTAGACGGACCCCAGAAATTCCACGACAACCACCGGCGTTTTGTAAATGGACAAGGTTCCTGGGAAAAAGTTATGAAATGTGCAGAATTGTTCCGGGAATACGGCGTGGAATTTAATATCATGACGGTCGTAAATGCTTCCAATAGTAAACAACCTGCATTGATATACGAATTTCTAAAAAGTACGGGAAGTCATTTTCTGCAATTCACCCCGATTGCAGAAAGGATTGCCCTGGATGAAAATGCGCCTTTGTCTGTCGTCAGTAATACCTATTCCAAGGCAACAGCTATTATGCAGGAAAATGTAAGTGCCGTAGATTGGGGAAATTTCCTTTGCCGCATTTTCGATTTATGGGTGAAAAAAGACGTAGGAAAGTATTTTATCAATTATTTCGACAATACCCTGGCTGCTTATGTCGGTCAGTCTCCTTCCCTCTGTTCAATGGCCCCTTTCTGCGGCTGTTCGCCGGCTATTGAGCACAACGGGGATGTGTATTGTTGTGACCATTTCGTTTTTCCAGAAAATCGGATCGGTAACATCATGGATTCAGCCCTAGCCGAAATGGTAAAAAGCGATCAACAACTTTTCTTTGAACAACGGAAGCAGGATTCGCTTTCTGCCCAATGCCGCGCCTGTGAATTTCTAGCGATTTGCGGAGGGGACTGCCCCAAAAACCGATTTATAAAAAACGAAGCAGGAGAATATATTTCCTGCCTTTGCCAAGGATTTCAACTGTTTTTCCGGCATACTCAAAAACAGTTTGAATTTATGGCCAACGAACTCCGGCAACAACGTCCTCCTGCCAATATTATGAAAAAATTAAAAAATAACATCCGATAGACATGGAAATTTATAAAGCCAGCCCAAACAGATATCAGCCTATGCCTTACCGCCGTTGCGGCCAAAGTGGCTTGTTCCTCCCAGCCCTATCTTTGGGACTCTGGCATAATTTCGGAGAAACAGACGGGTTTGACAAATCCAGTGAAATCCTTTATACCGCTTTCGACCACGGAATCACTCATTTCGACCTGGCAAATAATTACGGTCCCCCTCCCGGATCAGCCGAGGAAAATTTTGGACGAATTTTAAAAAAGGGCCTGAAACCTTACCGGGACGAAATCATTATATCGACCAAGGCCGGACATGAAATGTGGGCCGGTCCTTACGGCCAAGGGGGAAGCCGGAAACATCTCATGGCCAGCATCGACCAAAGCCTGAAACGAATGGGCCTGGATTATGTGGATATCTTTTACTCCCACCGTCCCGATCCGGACACACCGCTTGAAGAAACAATGGGAGCCCTTTCCGATATCGTTAAGCAAGGGAAAGCTCTTTATACAGGACTTTCCAAATACAATACTACTCAAACTCAGCAAGCAGTGGCTTTGCTAAAAGAAGCAGGCACCCCTTGTCTGCTCCATCAGGACCGGTATTCACTATTCGACCGGCAGGTAGAAGACGGACTTTTGGAAACCATACATAATCTTCACCTAGGCATGATCGCTTTCTCCCCTCTGGCTCAAGGATTACTGAGCAACCGTTATCTTCAGGGAATCAGCCCCGACTCCCGGGCTGCCAAATCTACGGGATTTCTGCAAAAAGAACAAGTGACAGAAACCGTTCTTACCAAAGTACGTAAACTAAACGCAATCGCTCAAGGACGCGGACAAACACTGGCCGAAATGGCTTTAGCCTGGCTACTCCGCAACGATAAAGTGAGCAGTGTTATCATTGGAGTCAGTTCCGTAGAGCAATTACAGAACAATCTGAAAGCCATAGAAAATACTGTTTTTTCCGAAACCGAACTGGAATCCATACGGCAAATCCTTTAACCCAAAAGCAAGGGGATGTCAAATATTTACAGACATCCCCTTTTCCGTTTTTACTACTTATTTCAAATGTTTAAATGTTCAAAAGATAGAAGGTATGCTTTTGCCGGAGACTGATGAAGGGAAAACCTAATCCTTTCTACACCTCTTCACCCAAACCGGAGTTTGTTCATGCGTGAACCGCTGGCGAAGATTATCCGGTACAACTTTCTTTTTCCTTTATACATTTAACGATCATTTATTCCGGAAAACAATCTCGTCATTCTTCACATCTATGACGATATGATTATCCTTAGATACTTTTTCGGCCAATATCTGTTTTGACAAATCATTCAGCAGAGTACGCTGTATCACCCGTTTTACCGGACGGGCACCAAACTGGGGATCATACCCTTCCTTGGCAATCCATTCGACTGCTTTATCGGTGACTTCCAATACAATACCATTATCGGCCAGCATTTTGTTGACGTTATTGATTTGCAGCCGGACAATATCCACGATTTCATTTTTCTGCAAGGGAGTAAACATAATCACCTCGTCAATCCGGTTGAGAAATTCCGGACGAATGGTTTGCTTCAACAATTCATATACTTCGGCATTGGTTTTTTCCAATATTTCATCCCGGTTCTTTTCATTCAAATCCTTCAGTTTTTCCTGAATGATATGTGCCCCAATATTCGAAGTCATAATAATAATCGTATTTTTAAAATCGACTACCCGTCCTTTATTGTCCGTCAAACGTCCATCGTCCAATACTTGCAAGAGGATGTTAAACACATCCGGATGAGCTTTTTCGATTTCGTCCAGCAGGATGACAGAATACGGTTTACGCCTTACGGCTTCTGTCAACTGTCCTCCTTCATCATATCCTACATATCCCGGAGGAGCTCCGATTAAGCGAGAGACGGAATGCCTCTCCTGATATTCTGACATATCGATACGGGTCATCTGACTTTCATCGTCAAATAAAAACTCAGCCAACGCTTTTGCCAGTTCGGTTTTTCCAACCCCCGTCGTTCCCAGGAAAATAAAAGATCCGATCGGCCGTTTAGCATCCTGCAATCCTGCCCGGTTACGCCTTACGGCATCAGCCAAAGCTGCGATAGCAACCTCCTGCCCAACAACCCTCCTGTGCAATTCTTTTTCCAAAGAGAGCAGTTTTTGCCGTTCACTTTGCATCATCCGGTTGACCGGTATGCCGGTCCACTTCGATACGACCGTAGCTATATCGTCAGCTGTCACCTCTTCCCGGATCAAGGATTCTCCATTCTTCATATGAGCTAACTTTTGCTTTACTTCTTCTATACGGCTCTCCGCTTCCTTGATTTTTCCGTAACGCAATTCAGCTACTTTTCCGTAATCCCCGTCCCGTTCTGCCCGTGTGGCCTCAAATTTATATTGCTCTATTGCATCTTTATTTTTCTGTATTTCATCGATCAGCGAACGTTCCGACTCCCATTGGGCTCTTAACTTCGTCCGTTCTTCGTTCAGATCTGCCAGTTCTTTTTTAATATCGTCCAGCTTCTTACTGCTTCCTTCCCGTTTTAATGCTTCCTTTTCAATTTGTAGTTGCTGGATCTTCCGGTCCAGCTCATCTATCTCCTCCGGTACAGAATTCATCTCCAGCCGTAAACGGGCAGCCGCTTCATCAACCAAATCAATAGCCTTGTCGGGCAAAAAACGATCGGAAATATAACGATGAGACAATTCTACCGAAGCGATAATTGCATCATCCGTGATCCTTACTTTATGATGATTTTCATACCTTTCCTTCAACCCCCTCATGATACTGATTGCACTCATCACATCCGGCTCATCTATCATCACTTTCTGAAACCGGCGTTCCAAAGCCTTGTCCTGCTCAAAATACTTCTGATATTCATTCAGGGTTGTAGCCCCTATAGCCCTCAGATCCCCACGGGCTAAAGCCGGTTTCAGGATATTGGCAGCATCCATTGCTCCGTCCGATTTTCCTGCTCCGACCAATGTGTGAATCTCATCAATAAATAATATAATTTCCCCTTCCGAAGAAATTACCTCGTTTACGACAGCCTTCAATCTTTCCTCAAATTCTCCCTTATACTTTGCCCCCGCAATTAACGCCCCCATATCCAAAGAATAGATTTGCTTGGAAGCCAGATTGGAAGGTACATCCCCACTTACAATCCGCTGGGCCAACCCTTCTGCAATTGCCGTTTTTCCAACCCCCGGTTCCCCAATTAATATGGGATTATTCTTTGTACGCCTGGAAAGTATTTGTAATACTCTCCGGATTTCATCGTCCCTTCCGATAACCGGATCCAGTTTCCCATTCCTAGCCCTCTCATTCAAATTAATAGCAAACCTTCCCAAAGAATCGTAGGTCGACTCTGCCGACTGAGAATTGACTTTCGAACCCTTCCGTAACTCCCCGATAGCCGCCTTGGTCTCTTTTTCCGTCATTCCGCTATCCTTCATCAACTGGGCAACCTGATCTTTCCCATCTAAAAGTCCTAATAAGATATGCTCCAAAGAAATGTATTGATCTCCCATTTCTTTAGCAAAGCGCGCGGCCTTTTCCAATACTTTATTAGCATCAGAGGAAAGATAAACCTCTCCACCGGATACCCGGGGATAAGTATCGACAATCCGGTCCAAAGCCGCCAGCAAATTATTACGATTAACCCCTAGTTTATTGAAAATAAAATGGGTTACATTTTCCCCCACTTCGACAACCGCTTTCAACAGATGACCCGTCTCTATTGCTTGTTGTCCTTTTGACTGTGCAAGCTGCACCGCTTTTTGTAATGCTTCCTGCGATTTAATTGTATAATTATCTGTATTCATAATTCCGTGCTCCTTTCTGTTCCAGCCAGAGTACAAAACTTATACCGAATCCTTTCTTAAAATGTTTCAAAGAATTTTTTACAGTTATACAGACAATTTGACAGACAACCCTTTTCAAATAATGTCAAAATGACTTATTTTATCTTTTTATAAGAGAAGTTTTTCGTCTTTTTTTTCAGGAGGACGTTCCGGAAACAAACCCTACACCAAAATCCGGAATTCCTTATTTATCCCGGGGATTGCCCGGATCTACGGAAAGTATAATGTTACAGGCATTGGTTTTGAAATACATAACTGAGAATATTTGCCTCTATTTTCAGAATTTCTTCCGGAACAATCTGTAAACTGATCATTTCTGTATTTTTAAGCTGTTCTGTTTCCCTTTCAAAACTTTCACAGCATACACATAAGCGATCTTCTGTCGTAATCCCCCAAACCGGTAAATCTTTTTTATAAAACTGCTGTAAATAAGGAAAATCTTCCGGAAATTTATATTTCTGGTTAAAAATCGGATGCTCCCTTTCTATTTTCACTTTTTTCGCTTCAGAAAATATTTGATTTATTTCTGAAAAAAAATCAGCTTTTCTTACTTCCGGAACATGAATCTGCAGAAAACCTCCGGCAGCTGTATATTCCCGGAGATTTTGCTTTTCTGCTTCGGTTAAGGTTAATATCTGTGCACCATCCATATATACAAAAGGATACTGAAAAATAGCCTGATCCGCAGGTTCTACCCCTACGGGACAACGGGCAAAATCAGTATTCAGGTTCTTATTACTAAACGAAATCCGGTCCATCCAGTTCTTCTTTACATTTTCCTGCCCGATCCCTTTATATTTTAATAAAGCAATTTTCTGCTTCGTTTTCTGTCCCCATATCCATCGGGGTATAAGCATAAACAAAGCAATTATCAGCAGTATTTTTAAAATATCCTCCATGTATCAAAAATAAAAAGACTGTTTTTATTCTAACAATGACATTCCCTGGGCTTTTACTGACGTGAGCATTTCTTCTGTTCATAATGCTCCTGTTTTTCTTTCCGGCCCCACTTATATTTCCTGTTGTTCATTGAGAAAATTTATACTGTGGCAAGCGACAATAGCAGCTGTTTCCGTCCGCAAACGACTAGGCCCTAATGTTACAGGTATAAATCCATATTTTAGGGCTTCAGCCACTTCTTCTTCCGAAAAATCTCCTTCCGGACCAATCAGGACAATGGCTTCTTCTCCTCTCCCGTATACTTCATCCAGGCGTTTTTTAGGACCCGGATGACAATGAGCTATAAACTTTTGTTTCCCTGCACAATTTGTGATAAATTGCTGAAAACCTGTCATCGGATGAAGTAGCGGAAGGTAAGCTTTCAACGACTGTTTCATCGCCGCTATAATGACTTTTTCCAAACGTTCCTCTTTCACTGTTTTCCGTTCCGAATGAACAGATTCTATCAGGCTAAATTCATCTGTTCCGATTTCCGTGCATTTTTCCAATAACCATTCTGTGCGCTCGATATTTTTCGTCGGGGCTACCGCCAGATGAAAACGGAATTTCCGCTTTCCATAATGAGGCGTAGTATTTATGATTTTTACCTGACACCCTTTCACATCTGCTATTGTAATAATTCCCGAATAAAATCCCCCCTTTCCATCCACTAAACTAACAGAATCCCCTGTTTCCAAACGCAATACTTTTATACAATGTTTCGATTCTTCAGGACTCAACCGGTAAATTTCCCCTTCAATGCCGGGGGTATAAAATAAATGCATATTTTCCTTTAGTTACAAACAGACTTTATTTTTTCCGGACCGGTTCTTCCTCACAGCGACCCTTATTTCGCTCAAAACGATCCTCTTCTTCTGTTCATCCAAACAGACAGTTTATATATTTATTCCAGAGTAGATGCACTGAATCTGCGCACAAAGGTATAAATAAAAACAAAATTAAAAACAGGAATCCGGAGCGTCTCTCTCCAAACCGTTAACAATCTCCCGGAAACTCCAAAAAAAATGCCGCTTCAAAGCGGCATTTTCTGAAACGTTTATTCGTCTTCTTCTTCCTCGTGGTAAGACTTCAAAAGTTCCTCCTGAATTTCAGCAGGCACTTTTTCGTAACCGGCAAACTTCATTCCAAATGTGGCACGTCCTCCGGTAATAGAACTCAATGCTGTAGAATAACGCTGCATTTCTTTCAAAGGTACTTTAGCTATAATCTTCTGAAAACCGCTATCCGCATCCATACCCATAATCACGGCTCGCCGGGTTTGCAGGTCACTCATCACATCTCCCATGTCTTCCTCCGGTACCAGTACTTCCACATCGTAAATAGGCTCCAATACTTTCGGGGCGGCATTCTTAAAAGCTTCGCTAAAAGCATGTCTTCCTGCCAAACGGAAAGATATTTCATTTGAGTCAACCGGATGCATCTTCCCATCATAGATACATACCCTTATATCCCGGGCATAAGACCCGGTGAGGGGACCTTCTTCCATCTTCTCCATGATTCCCTTTAAAATAGCCGGCATAAAACGGGCTTCGATCACTCCTCCTACAATACAATTATAAAATATCAGTTTACCTCCCCAAGGCAGATCATATTCTTCTTTCCCCTTGACAGACATTTTACTGTCCACCCCTCCGATTTTATAGGAAGTCGGATCCGGCATTCCTTCCATATAGGGTTCGATCACCATATGGACTTCTCCGAACTGACCGGCTCCTCCGGATTGCTTCTTATGGCGGTAGTCAGCCTGAGCATATTTTGTAATGGTTTCCCGGTAAGGGATTTTCGGAGCGATAAATTCTATGGGCAATTTATCATTATGTTCAATACGCCATTTCATTGTATTCAAATGAAATTCTCCTTGTCCTGACAAAATCAGCTGTTTTAACTCCTTAGAATATTCCACCAATAAGGAAGGATCTTCCTCATGCATACGATTTAAAACCTCTGCAACCTTTTCATCGTCATTTTTATTAACAGCTTTTACGGCTGTACGGAAACGGGGTTCCGGATATTTAAAACCAGGAAATTGATAATCACAGTCCTTTTCATTCAAAGTATCCCCGTTTTTCGTATTTTTCAGCTTCACAGTAGCCCCGATATCCCCTGCCCGCATTTCGGTTACTTTTGTCCTGTTTTTTCCTGCAGCAGCAAATATCTGAGAAAAACGCTCTTTTGTATTATTCGTCATATTCGTGAGATCGTCTCCTTCTTTTAAAGCCCCTGACATAACTTTAAAGTAGTTAATTTCTCCCAAATGAGGCTCTATGGAGGTAGCAAAAATAAACACGGAAGCCGGCCCTGCATCATCATAAGGAATCAGGCGTCCGTCAACGGTCTCTGTCCCCGGCATTACGGCAGCACTGGGGGCGACATTCACTAAAAATTCCATAAACCGCCGTACGCACATATCTTTCTCTGCAGAAACACAGAAAACAGGAAACATATCCCGTGCAATTAAACCAGCCCGGATCCCGGCACGCAT
>JAEXFF010000015.1 GCA_023400335.1 Bacteroidota bacterium | reverse complement strand
GCGATGAGCAGTTGGAAAAGGCTGTACAAGTATTATTGGAAGAATTGGACGGGAAAAAATAGATTCCGGAATGGTTCGTCCAGACGCTTAAGTGTAAGGCAGTGTAATCGTTCAGATGTGAAAATGGTTAATGGCACTTTGTGTCCGAAGGAGACTTGCCTGACGGCTTGTTGATTCGTGAATAAGGTGTTTCATCCTTTTTGAAGGAGACACTGATCTCCGTTCAAAATTATTCAGACATCTGAACATTTACACAGTTTTATATTTTTATATTTATGTTGTAAAACATTTTTCTTATTTTCCCTTTCTTTTCTCTTTTTTCTTTTCTAACTTCAATGCCCCAAATTAATGAATATGTCATAATTTTTTAACACAAATATAACATTTGAATATTTGCTTTGTAATAAATAATTAGGTTGATATAATGTCCGGGGAACCGGGAAAATAAAATTCCGATAGATTAGAGATTATGAAAATTAGAAATGTTTTAGGTGCACTCCTGTTTTTAGTATCAGGATTAATTTCCTGCGAAGATAATTCCTTGTCTGAAAAGGGGAATCGTTTGCCGGTACAATTTACTGCCGGAATTAAAGGTGAGATTCAGTCCCGGGTTACCGGTACGAACTGGGATGCCGGGGACACTATTGGCATCTTTATGAAGGGAAGCGGGCAGTTGCTCTCGGCTGCTGCTATTTTGGAAGGGGCTGATAATTTAGCGTATATGGCTAATGGAAAGGATTTATTTATACCGGCAGCTTTTCGTTGGATTTATTACCCGGCGGATGGGGCTAAAGTGGATTTTATCGCTTATTATCCGTATCAGGAAAATCTGACGGATTATATCTATAAAATAGATTTGTCCAGGCAGGTGAGTGCTAGCAGTGCTGATTTATTGTATGCGGATGGGGCAAAAGGGTTGGCTATGGGAAATGAAACTGTTCCTTTAGCTTTTTCTCACCAATTGTCCCGTGTTGTATTGAATATTACGATGGGGGAAGGGATAGAAAATCTGAGCGGTTTAAAAGTCGTTTTATCTGGTTTGAAAACAAAGGCTGATTTTGCATTAGCGGATGGTACTTTGACGCTGTCAGCAGGCTCTGTAGGAGAGATTAATATCCCTCTTGCAGCGACGGAAAAGGGAAAGAAAGGGGAAGTGATGGTGTTGCCGGAAGCCGGTATCAAAGGGGCATATATCCGTTTTTACCTTCATTCCAAGACATATGACTGGAAGATACCCGATGGTTTTACCTATGAAAAAGGGAAACGGTATACTTATGATATTATATTGAAGAACGGAGGTGCGGTTGAAGAACCTTCTCTGCCGTCCTGGTTTGAGACTCCGGCAGGAGAGGTGGAAAATACAATTTATGTAACCCATTATTTACCGGACCGGGCAGGTATCAGAAATTATGCGATGCTATACGATACGATTAAGAAACTGGCTTACTGGGTTGCTTATCCGTTGCATTCGTCTTATGTTAGTTCAGGACGTTGGGATGCCTGGGATTATGATCCGGAAATCAAACCCAGTTTACAACCTTATTTAAAGAGCGGATTCGGTATTTCCGGTATTGACAGGGGCCATCAGATTCCGAGTGCAGACCGGAATTACAATAAGGTTGAAAATGCGACTACCTTTTATTTCAGTAATATGACTGCACAGAATTCGACATTGAATCAGGGAATGTGGGCGAGCCTGGAGGGAAAAATCAGAACGTGGATGCGTAATTGTGATACTTTATATGTAGTGACAGGAGCTATGATCACGACAAAGTCCGATCAGAACATAACTTATGTACGGGATAATGACAAGAAAAATGTAGCGAAACCCAAATATTATTTTAAAGCTTTAGCTCAAAAAGTGGGAAATACCTATTATACACTTGGGTTTAAAATGGACAATAAAGCTCCTTCAAATACCGATTATAATGCTTACCGGATGACTGTCAGTCAGTTGGAGGAAGAAACGGGTTTTACCTTTTTCCCTCAGCTTACGGGTGCAGTCAAAGGGAAAATAGAGACAAGCCGATGGAATTAACAGAAATGTGATATTCTGTTTCTCTAAAAGTAACAAAAAGAAAGTTTATTTGTATGCTTTTAAAAGCACCGCTTTTTAAGTAGTATTATTAGTATAACAAAAACAAAAATCATGAAAATTAAAAACATTTTAGGAATGATGCTGTTATTGTCATTGTTTTTCGTTGCTTGCGATAATGATGACGATATCCGTACTGACAACGGGTTAACGGTGAAATTTTCTTCTTCAATCGATAGATTGATCCCCTCGAGAGCTATAGGTAGTGGCTGGGAATCCAACGACGCTATCGGAGTTTATATGTTGAAGGCCGGACAGGCTTTATCGGAAGCAAATATTGTGGACGGGGCTGCCAATAGAGAGTATGTGACGGCCTCCGGAGACGGGAATTTTGCTCCTGCGGTAGGACAAACTATTTTATATCCGGCAGATGGAAGTAGTGTTGATTTCATTGCATATTATCCTTATGCCACTATTGCTGCTTATCAATATGCTGTAAATGTGGAAAATCAGACCTCTCAGCCGGACATTGATTTATTGTACGCAAATAATGCCAAAGGTTTGAACAAGGACAATACAGCAGCTTCTCTGACCTTTTCTCATCAGTTGGCAAAGATGGTATTTAACATCAAAGCCGGAAGCGGTATTTCCAGTTTGGAGGGTTTGAATATTACCTTGAACGGAATGAAGACACAGGCTTCTTTTGCTTTAGCAGACGGAACGCTGGCTGTGGACAATGCTTCTGGAAAAGAATTGACAGTGAAAATGAGTCCTGCAGTAGAAGGAGTAGTTGGGGAAGCAATTATCCTTCCTGTAAATGCCTTGAATGATGGAAACATTGTATTTACGTTACCTATGGGGGCATACAAATGGAATATCCCTGCCGGACAGGAATATGCAAAGGGTAAAAAATATACTTATGACGTGGAATTGACAAACAGTGGCGGCGGAATAACGGCTTCTATCAGTGCTACAATTGAAGATTGGGTGGATGCACCGAGACAGAACATCAATATTGATTTTGGTAATACCACTCCTGGAGACGGAACGAAAGAAAATCCGTATTCTGTAAATCAAGCTTTGACGCTTACACAGGATGGAGTTTGGGTAGGAGGATATATAAGCGGTGTAGAGGAGACAAGAAGTGCTTATACTGTAAAAACCAATATTTTGTTAGCTGGAACTGCCGGAGAAACGGACCGTTCTAAATGTGTGTTGGTACAATTGACAGACGGAAGCGATATTCAGAAAGCTTTGAACTTGGTAGACCATCCGGACCTGGAAGGCAAATTCGTAAAAGTGCTTGGAAACGTGGCAAACGGCATTATTGCAAATGTGACGGAACAAGTGGGAGGAATTACATCTGATCCGCAGACACAAGTTATTTTTACCGAAAAATTTGATGGTACAGATTTGTCAGGAGGTTCTAAAGTGAAAATTGGCAGTTATACAGGTTTTGATAATGGTACCGGGCTTGTTTTCTCTGATGAATACGGTACGGCAGATGTGCGTTATTTGAAATCTACAGCAAACAATAACGTATGGTTCCCTGCTTCTAAAGATGCTTCTTTAAAAATTTCGGGAATTAATACGGCCGGGTATACCAATATCAAATTAACTTATGAAGCAGCTGCAAATGTGTTCAATGCAGGAGCTAGCATCAATTTGAATACGTTGAAAGTGTATTGGAATGATCAGGAACTGACAGTTCCCGGAAAAGTAGTATCAAAAGATAATAACGAAGCCAATGTATTTTTCGAAATGGTAATTTCTTCCGGAATGTCCGCTTCTGCTAATGCAGAATTGAAATTTGTAGCTCTGGGAGCAGAAAATGACATGGGATTACGTTTGGATAATATCAAACTTGTGGGGGATAAATAAACTTTGACGGATACAGACAGAGAGGCCGGCTGAAAAAAATTTTGGCCGCCTCTTTATCTCTTTGGAACATAAAGCAGCGTTCAGTTGTAAATCTGTTTTTTAAGGTACTGGTTTTGATTTGATTAAGATACAATAGTGGCGATGGGAGTGGGGCAGATAATTTATTTGTTCGGTGTTTTATTAAAAATTTGACTATTATAGGACAGTTTTAGCGTGTTTGATTTTTAAGCATACATATAAGTTTTTCGGAGCATATCCAAACAAATTAGAAAATACGAGGAGTATGAAGCAAAAATTACTATTTTTTATAGTATTCCTTTTCCCCTTTTTCATTTATGCGCAACAGCCGGCAGAAATAAAGGGAAATGTGATCAGTTCGGTGACAGGAATGCCGGTGGCGGGGGTTATTGTGACCCTGAAAAGTCAGGACCGGCAGGCCAGGACCGATTCGAAAGGGCTGTTTTATTTTCAGAAAGTAGCTACAGGGAAAGATACGCTTGCTTTTAATGCTGCCAGTATACGTCCCCTGGAACTACCGGTAGATATTTTGGCAGGGATGCCTACTGTGCTGAATGACGTTCGGGTGGTGGATTTAAATGCTGTTGAAGATATGTCATTAGTGGGGGTAATTGACGAAGTACTGACAGATGATGATGCAGAGAGTT
>JAEXFF010000274.1 GCA_023400335.1 Bacteroidota bacterium | reverse complement strand
CAGGATGACAGTGGAAATGTTTTTATGTTCATGACGTAAAAAAGGAAAAGGATTGACAGTACTTCGTCTCTGATTACGACCCGTCTTCCGTCGCGCCGAAGAATAAACCTGCAGTCCGGATCAATCCCCTGATCCGGAACGGCTGTTCCGTTAATCAGCGGAGCATTAATCTGCTTCCGGAGAAAGCATTTGTCTCGGAATAAACATTTCCATACTTATCCGCTTCTCCTGATATAAATCATGTTTTTTTCTGGGTGCCGGGAGTATATTTGAAAGATAAAAACAAATGGTCTTTTATTTTAAATAATTTTATAAAAATGAATGCGTTAAATCCTGCTTTTTATAAAGAGAAAATTTTTTCTGCGGCTTGGTTTCGTACCTATGGTTTATTGGTAATTGGTTCTTTTGTATTAGCCATGGGTTATACTTTTTTTATGACTCCTTATAAAATTGTGCCGGGTGGAATTTATGGTATTGCTACCATTTTTCATTATAAACTGGGTTTTCCCATTGGTATGGCAGCTTTGTGTTTTAATTTGCCTTTGAGTTTGTGGGGAGTGAAAGTTTTAGGTAAGCAATTCGGATTGAAGACATTTATCTGTTTTATCCTGGTTGCCGTTTTTGCTGATGGGGTTCCGTTTTTATTAGAGAGGTGCGGACATCCCCATCCGTACGATCCTTTCCAACTTCAGGATGAAGTATTATTGGCCAGTATCTTTGGAGGTGTTATCATTGGAATCGGAGTTGGTTTAATATTGAAAACCCGTTCTTCCAGTGGGGGGACGGATGTGTTTACTTCCATACTGAGTAAACTGACCCATAAACCTATCGGGATGCTTCAGATGATTGTAGACTCTTCCATTGTATTGTGTGGCTTATTGGTTTTTCAGGACTGGAAAATCCCTTTCTATTCCTGGTTGACTATTTTCCTGATGGGGAAAGTAATTGATATTGTTATGCAGGGGTATTCAAGTGATAAGACTTTTTTTATTGTAACGGATAAAATAGAAGAGATCCGCCAGTATATTCTGGTAGAATTACATAGGGGCGGGTCTATAATGCCCGTAAAAGGAATGTTTAACCGTACGGAGAAAGAGATGATTATGACTGTCGTTAGCCGGCGGGAAATGGTCACTCTCCAACGGGCTATTTACAAAATAGATCCCCAGGCTTTTACTACCATTCTGAATGCTCAGGAGATTCTGGGACTCGGTTTTAAACGGATAGAAGAGTGAAAATATTTAAGCGTATAAATGTTTCTGGAGGAGGATGGATGTTTCTGGGGAAATAGGATTAACGCTTCGCTGTTTAACGGAACTGTTATTCCCGATTAAGGGATTCATACAGACCGCAGGTTCATTTGTCAGCGAGTTGTAAGAAAAGCCTTAATCAAGTACAAAGTACCGTTAATCCCTTCGATATCATCACTTATTAAACATTTTCACATTTGAATCCTCAGACATTCCGTCAATTCGGAAAAGGAAGAGGTGAAAATTTTTTTATTGAAATTCGATATCTGTAAAGAACTGGGGGACATGGAAATTGGGTTGAGGGGAATCGATCGGGTACCACGATAAAAAATGGGGTTCTGAGAGGTGGTCTCCGCATTTATACACATTTGCTTTGGCCTGTAAGCCGGAGAGCCGGCTGATATTGTGTTTAAAGAGTAGCGTTGCCGGTAGGGAGACGAGGAGAGACCAGCGGTTATGGCCGTTCTTTTCTTCAAAATTTTCAGTTCCCAAAGTTGAATAACGTTGTATAGACTTCATCAGTAAGGGAGAGGCGTGTAAGGCAGCAGCTCCTTTTTCCCGGTAACCGACTAAAGCTTTTCCGATACAATTGAATTCGCAATTATAATATCCTCTCTCGTCCGGGGCAATGAAGAACTCTACGCAGGAATCCGTCCATACAGGTCCGTTGTCTTTATTTACTTTGGCTAGTGTATATTTTTCTGCTACGTCAAAACGAATAAAAATTTCTCTATCGTTGTGGGCTATACGGAACCGGACCTGAGGAGAGTAGGGATATTGCTCCGGCCAGTTATTGCAAATTACAGGCTGGGCAGGAATTTCTTCCAAAAGGCTATAGGCTTCTTGTAAACAATCACAACGTAAATCAGAATTTTTTTTTACTTGAAACATAACTGATAATAAATGTTATAACTGAATTTTTAAAAAGCTATCCGGAATGTTTACTCTTTATGTAAAAACTGTAGGTTTATCTTGTAACAAACTGTCCTGTCAGGTATACCTGCCGTTTACCGGAAGAATAAACTTTCCGGATGCCCGGATGGAATTTATTTATATTTTGCAATTTCTTCTTTTACAATGGAACACATCTGTTCATATTGAGCTTCCATACTTTGTAAAAGCTTATGTTGTGCTCTGGCCCGAACCAGATTGTGTACCTGATTTTTGACTTTATAATACTTATCTCCGTCGATATAGTCCATTAAGAAACGAAGCACCTGTTCGTAAGTAATGTATTTGGCGGAAAAGGCCAGATAATCAATTTCGGCGGGATTGAGGAAGGAAGCTGTTTCGGATAGATAACCTTGTGTATAGCCCCGGAAAATATCCAGATTCATGGCTACATTATCCAGATTTTCGTCATCTTCTAAACCTGTATTGGTGTAGGAGCGCATGGCATCTCCATAGTCGTTCAGGCAAGTGCTGCTCAATACAGTATCCAGATCGATCACACAGAGTACATTACCTTGTTTATCGAACAAAATATTATTGATTTTGGTGTCATTATGAGTTACCCGGGTAGGGATGGTTCCGTTTTCCACTAATTCCCAGAAATGCAGCATTTCTTCCCGCCGGCGTTCTATCCATTGGATTTCACTGGGGACGGTTGCTTTCCGTCCCACAGGATCTTTGGCTAATACCTGGTCCCATTGCTGAAAGCGGAAACGTATATTATGGAACCCCGGAAGAATGTCGGTTAAAGGTTCTGTAAAATCGGATAACATCGCTTGAAATTTTCCGATACCTTTACCTCCCTGATAGGCGAGTTCTGGAGTGTCGGCTTTCTGGTATGCAATTGTATCCCCGATGAACACACATACGGCCCAGTATTCCCCGTCTTCATCCTGATAGTATAATTTCCCGTCTTTTGTCGGAGTGACAGTCAAAGCTTCCCGCATCGGATCACCTCCCTGAGCAATGATTTTCTTTTTCAGATGAGTGGTTACCCGCTGAATATTTTCCATCATTGCCGGAATGTTCTGAAAAATGTTCTTGTTTTTGCGTTGTAGGATGTAATTCGGAGCAGTTGCTTCTGCTGTGGTAATCATTAAGGTATCGTTGATAAAGCCTTCTCCTAAAGGCTTAACCGTTAAAATTGTTCCTTCCAGCTGAAATTGGCTGCAAATACTGTTCAGTCTATTTTCCATAATATTTTAATACAATTTATAATTTAAAGTAACATTCGTATTTTGCCTTGCGCGTGCAGCAAAACACGAATGTGTACTACTGTTTATTTGGTTCTAATCTTATGTCCGACTAATGCATAATACAGAATATAAATAAAACAAGGCAAACAAATCCAATAGGCATTTTGCATGCCGTGATTATCTGTCAGAAAACCCAGTAAAGGTAATATAATTACCGGTCCTGCCATCGCCATAATAAGCAAAGAAGAACCGGCTTTGGTAAATTTCCCCAGATCAGCCATAGCCAGCGGCCATAATGCCGGCCACATCAAAGAGCATCCCAGAGCAATCAGGAAAATAAACCAGATGGATAGGCTGTCGGGTACGAGTACAACCAGTAAGGAGCCGAGAATGGCAATCACTGAACATATTTTCAAAGCTGTAGCCTGGTTCAGATAACGGGGGATTAAGACAATCCCGCAAATATAACCGATTACTAAGCCAATAGGTGCAATCCAGGCATAAAGATCTGCATACGGCAGATTTAAATAGGTTGCGTAGTCTACCAGTGTGCTCAGGGCAACTGTCTCTGCTCCAACATAGAAAAATAGAGCCAGACAACCTAAAAGTAAATGAGGAAACTGGAAGATAGAAGTTTTGTGAGCTGCATAAGGACAGGCATCGGCATTGTCTTCATCTTCTCCAACGGCTTTTACTTCCGGAAGGGGTGCCAATAAGGAAATGATTCCCAGTAAAATAAATACCCCTATAATGATATAGAAAGGGATAAATAAATCGGCAATTACCGTATCTTTTATGTTTTTGCCGATAATCCAGGTTAAAAAGAGAGGAGCTACGGGCCAGGCCAGTTTATTGCAAATCCCCATAATACTAATCCGTTTGGCTGCACTTTCCAGAGGGCCTAAAATCGTTACGTAAGGATTGACGGAAGCCTGAAGATAAGCATTGGCTGTTCCACTGATGAAACAAGCCAGCAGAAACAACGGAAAACTTTCCTGAAAAGCAGCCGGAATAAAAAGTCCGAAAGCGATGGCAAACATCAAAAAAGATAAAGCCATGGTTCGTTTATACCCAATTGCTTTAATCGTCATTGAAGCCGGATAACCGAATATCAGAAAGGGTAAAAAGGTTACGGCTACAATAAAATACGATACTCCGGAAGAAATTTCCAGAGAACCTTTCAATACCGGAATGAGATAGGAATTAATCCCAAGTGCAAATCCTATCGCAAAAAACATCATGCCGACGAATGCTAACGGCATAGTGTAGTTTTTCTTTTCATGTGTCATTAGG
>JAEXFF010000243.1 GCA_023400335.1 Bacteroidota bacterium | reverse complement strand
GCTGACATCTGTCAGATACTCTGTACGCATCTCAAATCCTTTGATTTTAGGCAAGCTTACAAGCAAAGAATGAAATCTACGGACCCCTTTTTATATCCTGCTTCCAAATCGCCTGTTTCCCCACTGGATATATAAACAAATTTATCCGGTTTTACCGGAACTTTCGTTTTAAAACTTTTCAGTAATCTGTCCTGTCCATATACCAGATTCGGACTGAACATCATATAAGTATTGAAAAATGAATCTCTCTCACACAACTCATACATCAGCAACGAACTGCCCAGTGAATGCCCTATTCCCACCCTATGACGGGTCACGTGATAACGGGACTCGATACAAGGGGAAAGTTCATCTGACATAAAATGCATTAATCTTTGTACCCGTTTTGTTTCTCCCTTCCCCTCGCCTACCATAAAATCATTCCTGCGGGTGTTCTCAGAAGTTATGCCTACAATTAAAAAAAACGGTATCTCATCTTCCATATCCTGAATAAAGGCTCTATGCACAGCTACGAGATTCACGCAAACATCCTCTCCATCCAAAACATACACTACATTCATTTTTTGATTTAATGATTGAGCAGGAAGTTCAGGGATGACAATATTAATACACCGGATACAGGTATACCCTCTCAGCTGAGGAGATTTTTGCAAAAAATCGCCTGATTTTGATACTCAAACTTGTGGATCGCGTTCATTTTTTATAGGAAAATCCGGAATAAAAGGGGAATGATATACTTTTATCGCCGTATAAAAGCTATAAATAGCAAATGAGTGGAAAATTTTCAGATACATACAGATATATCATTGCTTCCCGCAAACGAGCATGAGACTTACCTTAAAGAAGGTTTTAACGGAATCTGTACAGGAGGCAGTGCCGTTATACAGCTCTTTTCAGTCCGCTACCGGATCTCTGAAAATGAGCTGATAACTATTTTGCCGCAACAATTGGTTTCTATTTCTGAAATCAGTAATGATTTTTCCATGACTTTTTTTAAGGTAGACAAAGTGATGTTCCTGGATATTATGAGTGGCTTAGGAAAATTAACTCCTGTTTTTTTCTTTTATATGCGGAAGAATTTCCATACCCGTCTCAGTGACAATGATATCAAAAGGTTTCTGAGTTATTGCCAGGCACTTGATTTCCGTGGCAACAACAACGATCCTGTTTTCCGGCGTGAGACTATTCTCCATCTGCTGCGGATTTATTATTGGGATCATTATGTTGCCTTTCAAAAGAAAACCATCCAGGAAAAGTATCCCTTTCTCAATTCACATAAAGAGAGAATTGCTTTCAAATTCGCCATGCTGGTTTCTGAACATTACGACATTCACCGGGAAGTAGCTTTTTATGCAGATCAATTGTGCATCTCCTCTTTATATCTGACTCAGGTCATTCAGGAAGTGAACGGACAGAGAGCCAGAGAGATGATTACGGACTATATTGTCGGCGGAATTAAATCCTTGTTGCGAAATGCCGATCTGGATATAAAAGAGATAACCCGGCAAGCCGGATTTGCTACACAATCCTCTTTAAGCCGCTTTTTCCGCAGGCAAACAGGCATGTCTCCTTCGGAATACCGGCGAACGGTTCACCTTACACGATAAAAACAAGACTTTAGTATGAAGCAAACGAAAACAAATGCCTGCGATACAGGCAAAATATCATTTGAAGAGGAGATGTCTGCGCTGCTGTGTGAACAGATTTTCTTTTCAGAAGGCATATTTGCCCGCCTGCCGATGGGTGTCGAAATTTATGATTCCCAGGGTACCCTGCGTAGCCTGAACGAACGGGCCAAGCAGATTTACGGCGTTGAACCGGATACGGTAATAGGCCAAGTGAATCTTTTTAACAGCCCATATGTCGATGAACAACTGGAAGCAAAAATAAAAGCCGGAAAAGAGATGGTCCTGGAATTTGAATATGATTTTGACAGGATGAACCGGGAATATTTTCAGACCCGGAACAAAAAATCTATTATTTATGAAGTGAAAATCGTTCCCATTTGTAATAAAGAAGGAAAGATCATCGGACACATGTTGCTGACCAATGATGTAACCTCCACCAAAGAGGCAGAATACCGCACCGAAGAAGGCAAGAAAAATCTGGAAATGGCTATGGAAGCAGCAAGCATGTCTTCGTGGATATACGATATCCGCAAGCAGACATTTTCCCCTTTGTTTGGAGTACCTATCGTCCGGAACGGCATGACATTAAACGAATTGCAGACGATGCTGCATCCGCATGACAGGGCTCCGCTGACAGAACTTTTTTCCGGGCTGATTAACAGGGAAATCCAACAGGGACAAATCACAGTACGTGTATCTGATAGAGAAGTTTTCCGTCATTACGAAAGCCGGATGCGGCTTTCCACTGAACACCGGGGTAAATTACAAATCGTCGGGACTCAATTGGATGTAACCGAAAAATTCCGGATGGCGAAATGGACACAGGACTTGCAGGCCAAACGCGAGCTGGCAATGAAAGTCAATAACATTGTCCATTGGGATTTCGATGTGAAGACACAAAAGTTCGAGTCCTATAACGATCCGGTCAACGACTATGTTTCCGGCCGTCCGGTCTCCATATATGAGTACCTGGAAGTAATACATCCGGAAGACCAGTCTCTGGTCAACGATGCCTTACAAACCATGCTTTCCGGAGAAAAATATAACATCAATTTTACCTGCCGTATACAAACGAAATACGATGAAGCATGGCAATATAGCAATGTTACAGGTGTTCCTTTCGAAGAAGATGAAAACGGCAAAGTCACCCGTTTTACAGGCTTCAGACAGAATATCTCCAAACTTCACCAACTGAATGAAGAACTCAAAGAACGGAATTATAAGATGGAGCTGACGTTCAAAACTGTCGGAATGTCTTACTGGGATTTTGACGTGAAGACAAGACAATACCGGGCATTCAATGATTCAGTTAATGATTACCGTTCCGAAAAAGCCATTTCGCCGGAGGATTATCTGAACGTAGCACATCCGGACGATACAAAACGGCTACGCGAGAATATCGAAAGTATGTTGCGGGGAGAAGCCAGAGAATTCTGTGTACAATACCGCTCCCGGACCAAATGGGACCTAGAATGGCAAACTCTGATTGTGACCGGGCTTCCATCTGAACGCGACAAAAAGGGAAATATCATCCGCTATACAGGTATCGCCTTCAACAATACAAAATGGGAAAAGATGGCTCAGGAACTGAAAGAGATGAAAGAGAGGGCAGAACTTTCAGACCGGCTCAAATCTGCTTTTCTGGCCAACATGAGCCACGAGATCCGCACGCCCCTGAATGCTATTGTCGGATTTTCCGAATTATTACTCGATTGCGACGATCCGGCAGAAAAGGCAGAGTATGGACGTATGATTGAGTCGAACAATGAATTACTGCTGCGGCTTATCAATGATATTCTGGATTTATCGAAAATCGAGTCGGGCATATTGGAAAGCAGGCGGGTAAGATTCAGCATAACACAACTATGTGATGAACTCTATAAGATGATGCAACCGAAAATGCCGAATACAGAGGTCAAATTGCTGCAAGATAAGCCACTGCAAGATTTCTGGATTTTTCTGGACCGTGACCGCCTCAAACAGGTATGGATGAATTTTCTGACCAATGCAGTGAAATGTACCCGGTCCGGACATATCCGGATAGGATATTCTGTCGAAAATGAGGGTATCCGTTTTTATGTCGAAGATACGGGATGCGGCATTCCGAAAAAGCTGCATGCTCAGGTTTTCGGACGTTTCCAGAAACTCAACGAGTTTGCACAAGGGACAGGTTTAGGACTGGCGATCTCCAAAGCCATTATCGAAGCTGCAGGCGGTGAAATCGGATTTACCTCTGAATCAGGTACCGGCTCAACTTTCTGGGGATGGGTCCCGTGCGAAATATCCGGATACGGAGATAACAGTGTTTTAGATTTGTCTTTGCCATCTTCATGTAATAATAGAACCGACGAATTCAAAATCAGGGAAAAAAAGATACTGGTGGCCGAAGACAATGATAGTAATTATGCTTTAGTGTTGCATATTCTCAAAGATTACGACCTTACACGGGCAGTGAATGGTGTGGAAGCTGTTGACGAGGTACGCAACGGAAATTACGACTTTGTGTTAATGGATCTGAAAATGCCGGTTATGGGCGGTCTGGAAGCCACCCGGAAAATCCGTGAATTCAATACCGAAATTCCAATAGTCGCGCTTACAGCCAATGCTTTCGATTCAGACCGGACCAGCGCCATGGAAGCCGGATGTAATGCATTTCTGGCAAAACCCGTGAAAAAGAAACAATTACTTGAACTCTTTTCCATGAAATAGTAAAAGAGAAAATTTTGGAAAGCAAACTTCTGCATGGAAAAGAAAGTGTTTACCTCTCTACTTTTATGTCAGCAGCAAGGGAAAATTATGCTGTTAACCGTAAAGGTATTTCGGGAATTCGCCCCTGCATAAAGTTTCAGAATAAGAAAAAAGAATGGAAATATCATTCTATTAAACGGATCATCTGCTGATCCTCTCATTTACGAAGAGAAAAATAGAGGAATAAAAGAAAAAATAAAATCAAATTTTATATTTGTTTTCCTTTAGCCCGCAGCAAAAGGCTTTCAGTTATTCCCTTACCTTCGGGCTTACTATTTATCATCTCCCCCTGGATAAAGAACATTATGCTCAAAAACAACCGCTTCACTCTCCTTGTCTGTAATACCTCGCAAAAATTCCACGATTTTTGATAATTGATTTTGATAATCTGGCAATATCATATCGGTGTAATCCCATTATTTAAAGATGAGGCAGACGCTTTATATATGGCTATAAATGTAATGTTAGCTCTAAACCCGGAAAAAGAACAAATCCGGATTTTCTGTAAATTATGTAACGAATATTTTACTGCCACCCTGCTCTTACTCAGGAATTATTCAGTAGGCAAATAATGTATATTTTATAGCTGTTTATTCGTTCTTTGTATCGTATTCATTCTCTGTCTTGTTTTATCTGAAAGGTTGTGACTGCGTTCGTTATAGCATAACGTTCAGCTTTCGCTGCAAAGCCGATACATTCTCCTTTTAGAAACTGTATTGCTATTTAGATTTTATTCTAATTTTAAATTTATCGGTTATCCAAGTCTGGCTTATCATGGAGGAACGTTTTGAATTTTTTTTTGCTCTCTCTTTCTACAGCAGAAAAATAAATTAAATCACTTAGAAAATCCGGATAATGTAACAATAACCGCATCCTTAACAGAAGCTTTTCTTCGCATAGGCAACTTAATAAATTCTGAAATTATAGGAAAATAAACAACTATGCCTTTGGGCTTCATTTTTAAACGGATAAATTTCATAACCCCGTCATTCTAACCTACCTATGAAGCTTTAGTTCATAAATTTAGAATGATGTGGATAGTATATAAAAATTAAGGAATCAAGTTGCTTAGGAAGTAGATCAGTTTAACTATTACTTTAATCTTTTTAGCTAGATTTTTATAGAATTTACAAAAGAAAAACAAGTAGAATTTGAGAAAGGTATGATTCTAAACAGGGAACAATTATTAAGTATTCCATTTTTCACTACAGGAATAATTTTTATAATACTAAAAGGTAAATCAAAAATAGTAAGAAAACAATAAAAGGGTAAACGATAGCACCTTCCCCCGTCCCCAAGTGCTATTTGTGGGTTGAATAAAATATTTTACTTATTTTTGTCATTCTAATATTCTGTCTCATGAAAGTTAACCGGGTATATACAGCATATTTTAGTCCAACCGGAACAACCCGTACGGTTATAACTCGTTTGGCCCATGCTATTGCTGCTCATTTGAAGATACCTATTGAGATTTGGGATTTTACCCTCCCGAAACATCGTCAGCAACTCCTCCAACCCGTGTATTCTGACCTTTTTCTAATAGGGTTACCTGTTTATGCAGGACGTTTGCCCAATCTGATGCTGGATTATCTTTCTGCCTTTACCGGACAGGGTGCTTTGGCCGTGCCTATTGTAATGTTCGGCAATCGTTCATACGGGAACGCATTAATTGAATTACGGGATTTACTCGAAAATTCCGGATTTCATACCATTGCCGCAGCGGCTTTTGTCGGACAACATTCATTTTCCGATGTATTAGCTAAAGGACGTCCGGATACAAAGGACCTGGAATTGACTGACCGGTTTGCAGAAAATATTATTGCACGAATAAAAGCAATATCTACTATCGATTCGTTAACGCCTGTAAATGTCCCCGGGAAAGGAGCTCCCGATTATGGAGGATATTATCAGCCTCTTGGGAATACAGGAACCCCTGTCAATATACTAAAAGTGAAGCCCATTACAACAACAGATTGTATCGATTGTAAACGCTGCGTAGCCGTTTGTCCTCTCGGGTCCATTGATCCAGAAGCTGTTGACCGGATTAACGGGATTTGTATCAAATGCAATGCCTGTATTAAAATTTGCCCGGTCCACGCCAAACAATTAGATAACCCAGCCTACCTTTCACACTGCCAATACCTAGAAACCACCTATAATTCCCGGGCTAAAGTGGAGTTATTCTAAACAAAAAGACGGAAACCGATTGGGCTTTACCACCTGTACCTATTTACATACTTACCCCCGTCCCTATTTGCACAAAAATATAGCACCTTCCCCCGTCCCCGGGTGTTACTTTTACGCCCAAATTAACCACCCTTTTTTCGCTTCTTCAAGATTTTGTAGATGAAGCAAGATTGATACAAATTTGCATTATTTTACGACAATATTTTTTAGTTCTTTTAGATGAACACATTACAGAAGCCCCCAATTATTAAGTGAAAAATAGCATTTTTGTTTCTATTTATTCACTTAAATTGTTTAATGTATGGCAACAGTTCATGTAAAATTGCGTCAATCTGTCGTAGAGGGTAAACCAGGCACCCTCTTTTTTGTTTTATCCCATAGGGGAAATACCAAACAAATTAAAACAACCTGCAAGTTATTTCCTCACGAATGGGATCCCATAGCACAACAGGTACTTCTTCCGGAAAACGAAAGAAGTACTTATATCCGCCAAGTGCGGGCTTATCTGGAGGAATCGTTAACTCACCTCCGTTTGTTTATCCTTTCCTATTCTTCGGAAGAACCTGATTTTCTTCAAAAAATAGCGGATCATTTCAACGGGAAGTCCTGTGCTCTCCGCTTATTCCCTTTTATCGAAGAATTACAGAAACAATTGGAACAAAACAGACAAATCAAAACCGCCATGTCCTATCACTATGCCATGAGAAGCTTTAAAACCTTCCGGGAAGGGCGGGATATCGAATTAACAGCCATCGATTCCAACATTATGTCAGAATACGAATATTGGTTAAAAAGGAAAAACGTCACCCTCAATTCCATTTCCTTTTATATGCGGATTCTCCGTGCAATATACAACAAAGCCGTCTCCCAGGAATTAATCTTCCAGCGCGATCCTTTTAAGAATGTATATACCGGCATCGAAAAAACCCGGAAAAGGGCTATTGATGAAAACATCATTCTTAAATTGAAAAAGTTAGACCTCAAACAATCTAATCTGATCTTTACCCGCGACCTCTTTTTGCTCAGTTTTTACACCCGGGGCATGTCTTTTGTCGATATGGCTTATCTCCGCCAAAAAGACATTCGTAACGGCATTATTGGCTACAAACGCCGCAAGACAGGCCAGCGTCTTTCTATCAAGCTGGAACCCTGTATGCAGCGCATTCTGGACAAATATACACCTCATGTCTCCAGTGAAGTGGATTATGTACTTCCGATTATCAGCAGCAGTGACCCGCTCACGGCTTTCAAACAGTACCGCAATGCTCTTTCTTATTACAACCGTTCACTCAAAACCCTCTCTCATCTCCTGGGACTGCACCAAAGTCTCTCCTCTTATGTCTCCCGCCACAGCTGGGCCACCATCGCTTACAAAAGGCATATTCCTCTTTCCGTCATCAGCGAAGGCATGGGGCATTACTCTGAGATGACCACCAAAATTTACCTGGCCTCCCTCGACCAAACCCTCCTCGACCGGGCCAATAGAATGGTACTGAAAGGACTGTAAACTTCCTTATTCCTCAAAATAGGTTTTAAGAAATACTCAAACAGTCAATAAAAACAAACTAATTTTTTCTATCATTTGTTACTTAACTTGGTACGGTTACCAAAAGAATTATACAAAAAACCAGTAGTTAAATTATTGTCTATAATATGTAAAACGAATAAGCCGGCGAGGTTTTCCCGCCGGCTTATCAATAATAAATACTGTATACGATAATACAAAAAATAAATTTCTTTACATTATATATTATTTTTCTGTACGCTTAATGTCATTCCAGTCAAACCAATAGTTTGGTTCATAGCGCCAGCTATCGGAAAGGCATTCTGGATAGCGTTTACCGGAAAATACCAGCAAAAGCGAACCCGGTTCATCTGCCCGTAAACAATTAGCATAACCTTCCGGGACACAAATAATCTGACTTACCCGATCACTGATATGATAAAACTCCGGTTTCAATTTACGACTCGGAGCCTCCCAATCGTTAATCTGAACGAAAGCCATAGTAAAACTTCCTTTCAGGCATTGGAACCATTTTTTCTCGAATTGATGCCCATGCCAACCACGAATAAGATTGACATCCTTGTTTTCAATCATATAGAACCTCTCGATTCCTTCAAAAGAGAGACCATTCATTGAAGTGATCCGACCTCTGTAATCAGTGTAAATTTCTCCTTCTAATAATTCAACTTTTTGAGTATACATAACATTTCTATTTTAGACAGCTGAGATAACCGAATACCCATTTCATTTTAATTGCTCAGTCTACAGTAACAACTTTTCTTTTTTCACTTTTCGGACTGTACAATTCCGATCTACTTTTACGTTCCTTTCCTCTTTTCAAAAACAGAGTAACTTAAATAATTTATTTCAAATAGCATTACCTCTATTGTTTTATCAATCAATTAGTTTCCAAATCAGCAATATTGATAAATGTCTTATCCGAAAAAAACAGTGAAAATTTTTTCAGTATCAGGTTTTCCTCACTTACAAAAGAGTAGAAAAAAAGCAATAATACGAAACTTATTAACTTACATCCTCACCCTATATTATGCTTAAATAAAAACCCGCATAATAAAAGTGTCACACACAACAGTTCCAAATCAACAGATTATATGATGAATAGATTGTATTTCTTTCCCTATACACTACGAACAAAAAAACGTAGTCCATGAAAAATAAATTGTAATTAAGAAAATAACAAAAAATGAATCATCCTTACATTTCCAATTCAAAAATTTTTCTATTAATTTAGAAATTAAACCAATAATTAATTATGATTCAGCCCAGCGTTTTTTCTTAAACAATTCACTAATAAACAAATTCAAAAAAGGGAAATAATATTTACACATTCTCTTACCATAATTCTTCGGACTTTGAATGATCCGTCCTAACCATTCCAAACCCAATCTTTGCATCCATTGAGGTGCACGACGCACTTTACCTCCTTTCACGTCGAAAGCTCCTCCGATACCATAAAAACATCCGACAGGAAGTTCCCGTTTATAACGAAGTATAAACGTTTCTTTTTGGGGAGTAGGAAGCCCTAAAAAGAGATAATCAGGCGCAATCCGGGCAATTTCTTTTACAATCGCCGCTTCTTCTGTGTCCCGATAGTAACCGTTATGAAATCCGCCAATCCGAAGATCCGGATACTCTGTCCGAATCTTCAAAATCATATTCTGCAAAACAGTTTCTTCCGCCCCCAACAGAAAAATCGTTTGTTTCCGTTTATTCGCTTCCCGTAATAGCAACTCAAAAATATCTGGTGTTGCAGCCCGCTCCGGAATTCGGAAACCATACGCCCGTAATGTCCATACAATTAAAATACCATCGATATTAACAATATCCGAATCATTAATGGCTTCCTTTAAAAGCGGGTCCCGGAAAGATTTGGCAACCTGCTCGGGATTCACACCAGTCAAATGAATCCCCCGTCGTCCCATCTGAAATCCTCTCTGCACCTGTGAAACAATTTCCGTTTTTCGCAGCGGGTTAAATTTTATACCCCAAACATATATCGTATTCATAAAAATACATCGTCCATTTAAACCGGGAAAAAACGATCCAGATCCTTTAATGAAGGATTTTGTATATGAAAAAGATCCAACCGACACGAAATCTCTTCATCCGATAAGTCCCACCACTTTATTTCTAATAAACGCTTCACAACATCCGGTTCGAACCGATATTTAATTACTTTCGCAGGAGTACCTCCGACAATTGCATATGGAGGAACATCTTTAGTCACGATAGAACCGGCAGCAATAATCGCTCCGTTTCCGATCGTAACTCCCCCCATAATGATACAATTCACCCCAATCCAAACATCACTTCCAATCGAAACGGGAGGAAATTCATCGAAATCGATATGTTGACTCCATTCCGGATGAAACGGCCATGCATTTTTCTTATAAAAAATAGAATGAGCCGTAATATAATTCGTAGGATGACGTCCTACATTAATTAAGCAACCTTTTCCTATCGCCGTATACCGGCCGATAGATGCATGACTGATAGCTGTATTCAATCCTACTCTGGAATAATCTCCAATAGAAACCGACTTTATGCGAGACAAAGGGCAAAGGTGTACTTTAGAAGAAAATTTGGATGTCTTATCCCAATGACTGAAAAAAGAAACGCCAGGATATCTTAACTTTTTTAAAGAAAAAAACGAATATAATATATTAATCATTGTTTATTTTTCAATTAGATTATAAAACGACTGCTTCATATTTTGAACGGAAAGCTGGGCATATTTCATATTAAATTCAATTATTTGTGCACGAGGAATGATAAAAGCCGCCTCCATTTTTTCAGCAAACAAATTTTCATCTCTATCCTTTACAACATATCCGTTTTTCTCATTGACAATCATTTCCGAACTGCTAAAATCCGTAACAACACAAGAAACTCCACAAGCACATGCTTCCACCAATGTCGTGGACCATCCTTCCTGAAAAGAACCCATTACAAACAGATCCGACGCATTCAAATAGGCAGCTATCGTATCCGGCAGTTGACGACCGAGCAACCGAATGACTTCAGTCAGTCCCTTTTGTCTGATATATTCCTCAATTTTCCCCTGATCCTCTCCATCTCCTATATAATAGAACACAGCATTCGAATGGGACCTATGGAAGATATCAAAAGCATCCAACATCAATTTCCACCCTTTGAACCAGCCTAACCGCCCAACCGTAGTCACGACAATCTGACTGCTATCAATATTTAAACGACGTTTCGTTTCCTCTCGGTTTAAAACATGATAAATATCACCATCATAGCGAGTTGGATACTGAATTAATCTATCCCGGGATATACAGCCCAAGCTCCTTTCTATAAAACGCTTGATCTCCGACTCATTGGCTGTAGCTAAAATTACAGGTATTTTTCGCAGCACTCGAAAGAACAAACGATCATATAATATTCGAAAACGACGAAAAAAACGATATCGGGAATTTTTCAACGGATTCCCTACACCCGGCATCCGTAAAACACATTTATTCAGAACATTTTTCGGCAATGCAAACAATATCTCCGGCGTCTGAAGAAATATGACATCGTATTCATGCTGAAAAATCAATTGACGATGCCAGTAAACAGACCAGAAACTTTTCAGCCGTAACGGAATAAGCGGACGTTTTGAACTTTTTTCCCGCTTACAAACAGAAAAATAATCGTAACACACATCGCCGATAATGCGCTTCGTCCATTTTCCCACCGGAGTATCATCCGTACTATTCCCGACCAAAATCAATTCATTTCCAAATGCTTTCAACATATTACGGAGGAAAGACAAATGACCTCCAGTCGGATAATCTACGTAATTGCAAAACTCTATCAATAAAATTTTCATCTCTCTGTTTCCATTATATTCTTAGAAAATCAACCAATCTTCGTCCCTGAACCATAGAATCGAACTGCTGAACAGCAACTTTTTTCCCGGCAGTAGCAATACGTCTCCGCTCTTCCGGAAAGGTAAAAGCACGAACGATTTTTTCCGAAATCATTTCCTGTTGAGCCGACGGAACAATATATGCAGAAATGCCATCCTGTAAATAGAGAGATAATTCTCCAACATCTGTCGTAATAACCGGAATACCGGAAATTAATACCTCTCCGATCTTCGTTGAAAAACCATTCCGATTCTGTAAAGTATTCTTCTTGTTCGAAATAAATAATACTGCATGTTTCAGATATCCTACAACTTCTTCGGGTCGAAGATTCCCTACGTATAAAATAGAATCTTCCATATGATGTCTGACAGCTAACTCATTTATCTCCAAAAGATCCGGCGAAGGCGGACCGGCAATAAGATAAAGCAATGCATCTTTAATTTGCTTCTGTGCTTGAATATAGGCCTTTACACTACTCACAATTCCATCCTTTTTCTCAGAAATCGCCCCAGCATAAAAAATAAATAACCGTTCTTTATATAAGTCCGGCATATCGGTATACGAATCTGTCAAAAAACGATCCTGATCCACCATAATCGGAATCTTAATAATATGCGCCATTTTCGCCTTATGCTTTTCAGCTAAAAGTTTAAGTTCGGTCGATATGACGATAAAACCGCGAAATAACGGGAAAAAGAAATGTAACGTAATAAAACGATAAAACCGATTTATAATCTTCTGATTGTAAAAAGGAATTTCACAAAGTTCATAATAAATACGAATCCGTTTCCATCGAGCCAAAGCTAGAAATAGCAAATTGGCCATCAACATTTGTGAATAAATAATAATAATATCATCTCTCCGGATATTCCGACAGCAATAGGTAAACCCGAGCAATAAACTTTTTAACCGGAACCAAAAACGGAATAACCTGACAGAAACGTTTTTTTGCGGACCGCGAGAAAAACAAACGTACGGGATATTGCAATACTCCCCCCTCAAAGAATCGGAAAATGCCATAGTTACCACTTTACAAGGCATACCATTTCCCTGCAACCCTCTGGCATAACATAAAATACGATTCGTTGGAGCGAGTCCGACCGGGAACGGATGAAACGTAACAATATAAACACTTTTTTCAGTATTCATTCCAAACCACTCGTTTGATGTAATCGGTATAGGAAAGGATAATCCGCACCACCTTATCGCTGACATTGGGCATTGAATAATCAGCTACGGGGCGGAAATTCCGTCCGGCAGAACCGACCTCCTGTAACTGCAATTGAGCCAGCCCCTGCATGACCCGTTCCGGATTCAACCCTACCATCATGACGGAAGCCTCTTCCATTGCCTCAGGACGTTCATGCGCCTGACGTATGTTCAATGCACGGAAATTCAGTATGGAAGATTCCTCGCTGATTGTCCCGCTATCCGACAATACCGCATTTGCATGAATCTGCAACTGGTTGTAATCGCTGAGATTCATCGGCTTCATCAACCGGACTAAGGGGTTAAATACAATTCCCTTCTTTTCGATCATCTTTCGAGTTCGCGGATGACAGGAAAATATCAGCGGATAGCCATAAGTTTCAGCTACTGTATTCACTACAGTGACCAGATTCCTAAAATTTGCTTCCGAAACGATATTCTCTTCCCGGTGTGCCGATACGACAAAATATTTACCAACTTCCAATTCCAGCGTATCTAAAATTTTTGAAGCCCTGATTTTAGGTAGATATTGCATCAGTACTTCATACA
>JAEXFF010000175.1 GCA_023400335.1 Bacteroidota bacterium | reverse complement strand
GCTTTAAATCATGAAGTAGAAGCTTTTCTGGCAGACATCCGTTTCCCCTATACAGTAGGTTACGGAATGACGGAATGCGGACCCGGAATTTCTTTCGACGATTGGCTGACTTTCCGTCTCGGTTCCTGCGGAAAAGCTGTCGATCGTATAGAGATACAGATCGATTCTTCCGATCCTCACCGGATCGTAGGGGAAATCCTGGTGCGGGGCACCAATGTAATGAAAGGATATTATAAAAATCCGGAAGCAACTGCTGCTGCTTTGGATGAAGACGGCTGGTTGCATACAGGAGACCTGGGTATTCTGGACAAAGACAATTACTTGTATATCAAAGGCAGGAATAAAAATATGATATTAGGCCCCAGTGGACAAAACATATATCCGGAAGAAATCGAAGACAAATTAAATGTCATGCCTTTTGTGGCCGAATCCCTAGTCATTGAACAAGACGGAAAGTTAGTTGCCCTCATTTACCCGGACTTCGAGGCCGCGAAAGCCGCGAAACTTTCAGACGAAGCACTGACAAAACAATTGGACCACAACCGGAAACAACTCAATGAAATTCTCCCCGGATACAGCCAGATCAGCAGAATCCGCATCCGGCATGAAGAATTTGAAAAAACACCGAAAAGAAGCATAAAACGATATTTATATCAATAATTCTGAAATACAGATAAATAAGTAAAGTCAACAAAAGATTCAGTATTCTCGTTTGACTTTACTTTAATTCTATAATTTTTATTTACTTTCCTCACTTTTCTTTATCCTTCCTATATAAAACCTAAATTTCCTGTTTTCCTTCCGTATTAATGTATAAAGAGTTATATTTGAGACCGCTAAATAAATCATCATGGAAGAAAACTTTATACAATACATTGAAGAAAGTATAAAAAAGAATTGGGACAGACCTTCTCTTACCGACTTTAAGGGGGCTACTTCTTCCTATAAAGATGTCGCCCGGAAAATCGAAAAATTACATATTCTTTTTGAACATAGCGGTATTAAAAAAGGCGATAAAATTGCTTTATGCAGCCGCAATATGTCAAGCTGGGGAATCGCTTTTTTAGCCACCCTGACTTATGGGGCTGTGGCTGTTCCCATTTTAAATGAATTCAAACCGGACAATATTCACCATATTGTCAATCATTCAGAAGCCCGTCTTCTCTTTGCCGGGGATATTGTATGGGAAAATTTAGACGAAAATGCAATGCCCGGTTTGGATGGTATCCTACGTATTGAAGACTATTCTTTACGGCATTCGAATAAAAAATCCCTGACAGAAGCCCGGGAACGTTTAAATGAATTGTTCGGCAAAAAATACCCTGAACGCTTCCAGGCTGAAAACGTAAAATATGAATACGATTGTCTGGAAGACCTGGCAGTTATCAATTACACATCCGGTACAACCAGTTTTTCAAAAGGGGTCATGCTTCCCTACCGGAGTCTGTGGACGAATATGAAATTCGGTATTGAAGTATTGGGTTATAATCCGGGGGAACAAATCGTATGCATGTTACCGATGGCACACATGTACGGACTGGCCTTCGAATTTATCTATCAGTTTGTAAACGGAACGCATATTCATTTCCTTTCCCGCACTCCCTCCCCCAAAATCATCGCAGATGCTTTTGCAGAGGTAAAACCGGATTTAATTATTACCGTACCGTTAATCATCGAAAAAATTATACGGAAAAAAATATTTCCGGCCATTGAAAAGCCGCATATCCGCCTGTTAATGAATATACCGGTTATCAATGATAAAATCAGGGATACCATCCGCCAAAAACTCATGGACGCTTTAGGCGGTAAATTCAAGCAACTGATTATCGGAGGTGCAGCCTTGAATAAAGAAGTGGAAAATTTCCTGAGATCCATTCATTTTCCCTATACGGTAGGATACGGAATGACGGAATGCGGGCCTCTTTTAAGTTATGAAGACTGGAAGTATTTTCGTCAGGGTTCCTGCGGGAAAGCGGTTAACCGGGTACAATTAAAAATCGATTCTGAAGATCCCCAGCATATCGTAGGAGAAATTATGGCAAAAGGGGATTGTGTTATGAAAGGGTATTATAAAAATCCGGAAGCGACAGCTGCAGCCATCGACGAGGACGGTTGGTTGCATACGGGCGATCTTGGTTTGATTGATGCAGAAGGTAACCTTTTCATTAAAGGACGCAGTAAAAATATGTTATTAGGTCCCAGCGGACAAAACATATACCCGGAAGAAATCGAAGATAAACTGAATAATATGATCTATGTTACAGAATCCATTGTCATCGAACAAGAAGGAAAATTGATAGCACTTGTTTATCCCGATTTTGAAGCTGCCGGTAACGATCGCATCCATGAAAATGATTTACAGAAAATCATGGATGAAAATCTCAAACAGTTAAACCAGCAATTACCGGCCTACAGCCAAATCTCTAAAATCAAAATTTACAATGAAGAATTTGAAAAAACACCGAAAAGAAGTATAAAGCGATTTCTCTACCAATAATTTTTATATTGTACTCAAGTAAGCTTTCTCCATTTACTGAAAAAGAATTTTCTTTTTCGGTAAATGCCAGAACAAAGAAATACCTGGGTATAATTTTAAGAT
This sequence comes from Bacteroidota bacterium, assembly GCA_023400335.1. Taxonomy (GTDB): domain Bacteria; phylum Bacteroidota; class Bacteroidia; order Bacteroidales; family Marinifilaceae; genus Culturomica. The sequence goes on along the minus strand of JAEXFF010000175.1, from coordinate 3,140 downwards.
TCTTCTCCCCTTTCACAAAATAATTTTCAGTTTTCAATTTTCAGTTTTCAATTAATTTGTATCTTGCAAAGGCAAAATTGAAATCTGGCAAATTCTTATTCCATTTTATTAAGTATTTTAGTATAAGATATTTATATTATTACCTTTACCTTAGAGAAGCGTTTACGAATGAAAAAAAGTATAAATCGACGGGCTTATGAAAAAAAACAGTCCGAATCCGCCTTGTCATTTTTAAAAGAACCCCGTACCCGTTTTATTATGGGGATGGCTTTAATATTATTTTCCCTTTATCTATTATTTTCTTTTATCGGCTTCTTTTTTACCGGAGGAATCGATCAAAGCCTTATTGATAAAGGACTCCGGCAAATAGTCAGTAACCCGGAAATCACAGCCGGAAATCCGGCCGGTACGCTGGGAGCCTGGTGGTCGGACCTGCTGATCAACCGATGGTTTGGCATATCTTCTTTTATCTTTTGTTATCTGCTGATTCTATCTGGTATTCAAATTGCAGGGAAAAAAATTACCGCTTATCCGAAAAAGATTTTTTTCGGCATTGTGTTCATAATATGGCTCTCTTTATTTTTAGGTTATATTTCCGATTTATTTTATTCGCTGCTGGATTTAAAAAGATCTTATCTCTATCCGGGGGGAGCACACGGATATTTTGTCACTCAATGGCTTAATTCCCTGATCGGCGGAATCGGAACATTTTTCCTGCTTATACTGACTTTTGCCATTCTTCTGTTCTTCGGATTTGAAAAAGCCTTCGCTAAATGTGTCCTTTGTATCAAAAACCTTATCCCCCGAAAACCGGAAAAGGTTTCAGAAATTGCTAAAGCCGGCGAAAATACGGAAACCGATGACAACAATGAAAAGCAGAACACAACTGACCCTAAAGAAAAAAACGAAGAAAACAATATCTTCCCGCCGGTCATTACTATAGAGGAGGAGTTCAATCCCGGTAAAGACTTTATCAGGATAAAGGAGGAAACAACGGAGGATATACCGTCCTCTTCCATTTCTACCATAGATATAGAATTCCCGACAGAACTGAATATGTTTCACAAAACTGTTCCTACGGAAGAACAACCGGAAGACTTATCTTTTAACGACCCGGGAAAAAACGGAGAAAAAGAAAATGTAGAACTCACTATTAACAACGAAAAGAAAGAGGAAACGGTCAATAAGAACCTGCAACCGGAAGAGGACTATGACCCCACTCTCGACTTATCACATTATTGTTACCCGACCCTCGACCTGCTGGAAGAACACTCTAGCGGAAACCCAAAGGTAACTCAAAATGAATTGGACGAAAATAAAAATAAGATTGTCGAAACACTCAGAAATTACAAGATTGAAATTGTCAAAATAAAAGCTACGATTGGTCCGACTGTCACCCTTTACGAAATTATTCCGGCTCCAGGCGTTAAAATTTCCAAGATCAAAAATTTGGAAGACGATATCGCATTAAGTCTCGCTGCTTTAGGTATCCGTATTATAGCCCCCATTCCCGGTGCAGGCACAATCGGTATAGAAGTCCCGAACCAAAATCCGGAAATCGTTTCCATGCGGGGAATACTGGCATCCAAAAAATTCCAGGAATCCAAATATGCCCTGCCGGTAGCTTTAGGACGTACCATCTCAAACGAAACCTATACTTTCGATCTGGCTAAAATGCCTCATTTGTTAGTAGCAGGAGCAACCGGTCAAGGTAAATCCGTCGGGTTAAATGCCATCATCACTTCTCTCCTGTATAAGAAGCATCCTTCCCAGTTAAAATTTGTGATGGTCGACCCTAAAAAAGTAGAACTGAGTATCTATTCGATTATTGAAAAACATTTTCTGGCAAAACTGCCCGACGAAGAAGATGCAATTATTACGGAAACCTCTAAAGTGATCAATACCCTCAATTCTCTTTGTATCGAAATGGACAACCGATATAATCTGTTAAAAGAGGCCCAGGTCCGGAATATTAAAGAATACAATGAAAAATTTGTAAAACGTCAGCTTAACCCTTCCAAAGGACATAAATACCTGCCTTATATTGTTGTCGTCGTGGATGAATTCGCCGACCTGATTATGACTGCAGGGAAAGATGTAGAGCAGCCAATCGCCCGGATAGCCCAATTAGCACGGGCCGTAGGAATACACATGATCATTGCTACACAACGCCCTTCCACCAATATTATTACAGGTGTCATTAAAGCAAACTTTCCGGCCCGTATTGCTTTTAAAGTAGCTTCTATGATCGACTCCCGTACTATTCTGGATTCCCCCGGAGCCAACCAACTGATCGGGCGCGGAGATTTGTTAATCTCTGTAGGAAACGAAATGACGCGTGTACAATGTGCCTTTGTCGATACTCCCGAGATCGACGCTGTCACTCATTTTATAGCTTCCCAGCAATCCTATCCTTCTGCGTTTGCATTACCGGAATATATCCCCGAAAATGAGGGTAACACGAGTATTCAGGAAGCTGATCTGGGCGTAAAAGACCCTTTATTTGAAGAAGCAGCCAAACTAGTTGTCAATTCTCAGCAAGGCTCCACTTCTTCTATCCAGCGCCGCTTTTCCATCGGTTATAACCGGGCCGGACGTATTGTAGACCAGCTGGAAGCCGCCGGAATTGTCGGTCCTTTCGAAGGAAGTAAAGCCCGCCAGGTGCTGGTAGCAGACGAATATAGCCTGGAATTATTATTAAAAAACTTAGGAGATAAATTTTAACTTTTTAAATCCAATACCATGTTTCTGGAAAAAGCTTATAAAGGAAGGAATAACTGGACATTGTATGTCCTTACCCTTCTCATTGTCTTCGTTGCCATACAAATAGCAAGTCTGCCGCTGGCTCTGTATCTGCTGATACAAAACCCGGAAGCAGCCATGCAAGGAAATATCGGTCCCCTGACGTCCACAAATACCGGTCTTGCCCTTACTTTATTCACTTTTGCAGGTGGCTTTGTAGCTTTGTTCACCTGCATTCGGTTCCTGCAAAAAAAAAATTATCTGGACATTGTCACCGGTCGTTCGAAATTTGACTGGAAACGCCTGGGTTTCGGAGCGGCGATATGGGGTGTACTCACGCTGATTACTTTTGCAATCACCATTTTATCTTCGGACAATTCGGATATCCTGTTTCAGTT
>JAEXFF010000131.1 GCA_023400335.1 Bacteroidota bacterium | reverse complement strand
ACCTACTACAATAGCAGCCAATGCTGTCTTTTTGTAACCGATTCTCTGCAACAGGATTCCGGCCGGAATTCCCATAAAAGCATAAGCGATAAAATTTGCCGCATAACCCAATGATGCCATAAAATTAGAAGCACCAAACTGGCTTTTAACAATTACGCCCATCGGATTCTGTAAACCCGTTACAAAAGAGATCATACCAAAGAGTAAGATCATCATCAAAATAGGCAAGGTGTAATTTTTCTTCTCTTGAATCATGATTTTTAATTTAGATATTAATGATATTATTTTTCCACACCGAATTTATAAATGCACTTTTGAGTATATATTTCACCCGGGCGCAACACGACCGACGGGAAATGAGGCTTATTCGGACTATCGGGGAAATGCTGTGTTTCCAAACAAATGGCACTCCGTTCCGGATAAGTAGCCCCATATTTCCCTTCAAAACCTCCCAGCCAATTGCCTGTATAAAGTTGAACACCCGGCTCAGTTGTATAGACTTCCAGCGTACGTCCGCTCTTCGGATCGACGACTTTGGCAGCAAAAGAAAGCTCTCCGGCTTCTCTTTTATTCAAAACATAACAATGATCATAACCTTTTCCAAAAACCAATTGCTCAAAAGGTTCCTCTATACGTTCCCCGATTACATGCGGTGTACGGAAATCCATAGGGGTCCCGGCTACTGCAGCAATTTCTCCCGTAGGAATGGAAACCTTATCCATAGGCGTATAATAATCAGCATTAATGGTCAACAGTTGATCGCAGATTGCAGGGGTCGGGTTCGCATTACCTGCTAAATTAAAAAAAGAATGCTGGGTCAGATTGATTATCGTTTTTTTATCCGTCATAGCCTGATAGGAGATCTCTAAAGCATTGTCGTTACTCAGGTGATAAATCACTTCTACCGACAAATTTCCGGGAAATCCTTCTTCTCCGTCCACCGATAAATAATTCAACTTTAACGTTTGCGCATTCAGTTGTTCTGCATCCCAAACGACTGCGTTGAAACCGTTCAGCCCGCCGTGGAGTGTATTCGGACCATTATTGACGGCCAAAGTATACTCCCTTCCCTCTAAAGTAAATTTTCCATTAGCAATCCGGTTCCCGTAGCGGCCCACCAAAGAACCCAAATAAGGCTCAGGGGTCTGCCGGTAATCCTGTAAACTGCCATGCCCCAATACAACATCGGCATATTCGCCATTTTTATCCGGTACCATTACCGCTACGACAAAACCGCCGTAATTCGTTACAGCGATCTCTACTCCATTTTTATTTTTTAAAATGAACAAGTGAGTAACTTTACCGTTCACTTCCGCCTGAAAAGCTTTGGGATCCAACTTTATCAAGCCATCCGACAAAGAATTGTTGTGTGTCATTATCTCAAATTTTAAATAGTATCCATTTCCCGACATATATGTATCCCTTGTGTCGTGCAGCATAATCTCCTTTCCCTCCTTCTAACCGACAACACAATGTATATTTCTTAACACATTTACATATCCTTGCAAAAATAATCCGTTTTTAAAGAATAACAAATAAAAAAGAAGCCTTTCGACCTCTTTAAATCAATATTATTCCATAAATCTCTCTTTTTCTCAAAAGCATAGTGGCAATAAACGGCAAAGACTGATAGGCGGCAGTGGTAGCAATGATGAACGCGGTAATAACCTCCGGGCCGGACCCGACGCCTCCTCCGGCAGGAAATTCTAATAAATTTTATATACAGAACGTAAGAGTATTAGCAGCCTATTACTGCATAAGGTGCATATCAAAAGAAGCAACTATCTAAATCTCTTTCGATACCTGGACGGGGATATCCCTATACAGCTGGTGAACACCCGCACAAAATGGGGCAAATCGTTGAACCCGACCATATAGCATATTTCCGACACCTGTTTCTGCGAATGTTTCAGCAGTCCGCAAGCGGTGTTCAACCGATACCGGGTAACGAACTGCGAAAAGGTCATCCCCTTGCACCGCTTGAAATAAGAGCAAAACGCCGAACGGTTCATGCCCACTTCAGCAGCAATGTCGTCTAAAGAAATAGTATGGACGTAATGCGCCATAACGTATGCGCAGATCTGCTGCATACGCCTCACATCCCGCTCGATACGCACCGGCTTGCCGGCAAACGTATAGTCCGATGAAGTAAAAATAATGGGCAGCAAGCGAAACATCGCGCTCAAGCGGCCCAATTCGTCCATGCCGTTCATTTCAGATAGTATTTTACGAATAATACGGGAACTTTCTGGCCCGAATTTCAGCGCATCGGCCGGGAACAGGATACCAGCCAATCGGTTCCGCAATTCGGGAAATACCTCCATGCACCGTTCCACCAGCGAATGACTGAAAGCCACCATCAGATAACGGATACACCCGTCGGTATCCGCCGAATCCGGTGCATACTCCCAGCGGTGGAACATGGAGGGAGGTATCAATGCTACATCGCCTGCCGCAAAAGGCTGTAACGTATCGCCCGCCATCCGGTTTCCGCATCCGTGTACGACATAATACAATTCCCACGCCTCGTGTCTGTGCAGTTTTGCTTCAATGGCGGTTCCGACCCGTTGGTCTATATAGAAAAACGAATGATTCTCCACTTCAGGTAATTCATAAGGAATAGCAGTGTCTTCCATAAAAAAAGCTCAATTTATTGAATTGCAAATATACGACAAATATATAAGACAATAACACAAATGCACAACAACAGGGTGTAACTTTGTAACTGAAAACCAGAAGTATAACTTAAAAACGTATTGTTATGGATTTCTATGAAGTATTAGAGAAAAGAAGAACCATCCGTGATTTTTCCGATAAGGAAGTCCCGGACGAAGTGTTGGAAAAGATTTTGTCCGCTGCTTTCAAAGCTCCGACCAACGACCATTTGCGCCAGTTTGAGTTCATTGTGGTAAGAGGAAAGGAAAATATCTCACCCGTGGCGGGAAATACCAAAAATATTCAGCAGGCAGGGCTTGAAGCTGCTGCAAATGAAATGGACAAGGACGAACACGCCATGTTCGTCAGCGCCCTACCCAAACAACAACGGATGCTCCTCCAGAGCAACTGTCTTGTTCTGCCGTTTTTCCGGCAAAAGGATTACCCGCTATGCAAACCGGCAGATCAAAGTTCACTGAACTATTTTGCTTCCGCATGGGCTGCGGTTGAGAATATGTTGCTGGCAGCGACGGCGGAGGGGCTGGCATGTGCGTTCCGCATCCCCATAGGTAACGAACCGGGACACGTAAAGCAGCTCGTCCATGCGCCCGAAGAATACGAGTTCACCTGCTTCCTCGCCATCGGTTACCCGGCTGAAAATGCACACATCTGCAAGCAAAAAGAGATTCGGACAGAGGATAGAATTCATAAGAATGTTTGGTAGTTATGGTAAAAATAGGAACGTCAGCCACCCCGATTTCTCCGACGAGATTCGGGAAAAATTCAATCTGTATAAGCAAGACGACGATAAAAAAGAAATAAACCGACAATGTGAATAATAATGCGGACGGGTTCCCCCCGTCCGCATTTTCTGTAATTTATAATTCCTGTTTTTGCAACCTCCGAAAAAAGCGTAACAATCGCACAGAGGTGTTGGGAAGACATGCAAAACGTGACAAGCCAGAACAATTGTACTTTTGTCAAAACATAAACCATCTTATTATTTTATGGTTTATCTTCCATAACTTATTTCTATCCGGCAATTTTTGCGAAAAAAATGATTTATTTTCCCCCTGGGATCTTAAAATAAAAAGCAATACTTATTTAAAAATTACAAATATGTTTTCAACCGTTTTACACAACGGGCTTCTTTCAATTTTCGGATAGCTTTTGATTTTACCTGCCGTACCCGTTCGCTTGTCAGAGCTAATTTCGCTCCGATTTCTTCCAAAGACATTGCAATATAACCGTTTAATCCATAATACATGCTGACTATGGTTGCCTCTCTTTCAGTCAGTACAGATAAAGAACGCTCAATGTCTTTTTTCAAAGAATCATGATTTAGCCCAGCTTCCGGTGCAGCCATGACATTTTCGGCAGGGATGTAAATATCGTACAAATTAATGGATTCCTCTCCCGACGCCAATGGAGCATCCATTGAAATCGGTTTAT
>JAEXFF010000387.1 GCA_023400335.1 Bacteroidota bacterium | reverse complement strand
GTAAACTGACAATCTGAATTTTTATGCCACTATCATGCATCCTTTGGTCGAAAACTATGGCGATTGCGGACTGGACGAGGAGATAGAAGCGGTGAAACAGGAGTGGTGGAATGTGGTGACGGAGAATTCATGGGAGTATGTGCCGGGAGAGAAGAAGGATGAAGTGGAGGGGAGTGGAATAGGTAAGGATAGGTGATGATGGTTGTAAAAATATAGCATCTGCTTAGAAAAAATGAAAAGTTTAGTTTTAAAACGTTCAATGATAACCTACCTCTTGTTTATTTTGATAGGATGCCAATCTCTGCCGGTGATTAGTATTGGTGGAAGTACCTTTAAAATATATGAGCTGTTAGGTCTTATTTTATTAATGCAAGGTATTAAGTGCCGTAGGATGCTATTCTTGCAGTGCTGTTTCTTTTATTTTATTATAGCCCCTTGTCTATCACTCTTATGGGGATGGTTGGTTTTGGGATATCCTACAGGATTTTTTGATTATTTTGTGGGTAATCCCGAATTGGATAGTTTCAAATTGAACTATTATATATTTCCGGTTTTTTGCTTAATATTCATGTTTGCCAATTATTGTGCAATATATGGCATCGTAACAAATAATTGGATATATCGAAATGTACATAGGGTGATTAGAGTTTTTGTCTATGTTGGAACTGTAATTTCTTTGTTTTCACTATTGACAATTATAGGTTTCGATATTCGGTCTATACTGCCTGCTGCCCTCTATACCTCAAGAGGGTATATCGATGTTCGATCGTCAGGATTCAGTCTCGAACCCTCCAGCTATATCATCTATCAGACATGGGTGGTGATATTCATCTTGGCGATACGTAATCATTTTAAGGGAAAGCTATATTGGTATGCCGTTTTGGTGCTGAATTTGGTCAGTCTGTTTTTAACGATGTCATCCAGTCTGATAGTTTTTGTAATAGTCCTGTTGCTGTCTCCGTTTTTTATATTGAAATCCTCCACCAAATTAAAGTTATCCATTATAATCTTTATAGTGACCATATTTATAGCAGGTGTTTCTATATTGGAATACTGGGGCATTTATGGTGATTTCATATATATATTTCAATCAAAAATTGAAGGCTTTTTGACTTCTCCCAATTATACTACCGACAGTGGGTCATTTCGGAATTATACAAGCAGAATCGGGATAGAGATATGGAAATCAAGTCCTTTATTAGGAACTGGAGTGTCTATGAGTGTATATTATATGTACATTTATGAGTTCGCTATGGGAATAGACCATTTCGGGGAAATCTTGACACCTACTACCTATCCTCAAAACCTTATCTCTCAGACTCTGGCCGAAACAGGATTGTTGGGATGCATACCGCTTGTCATCCTATTGGCGTATACGATAATCGTTTTATGGAAAAAGCGTGAGTCGGATCGTCTTGTCCCTTATTTGCTTATGGGCACACTATGCAATACGGCTTACTTTTCAACGAATTACACTCTCTATTCATTCTATTTATGGGTATTTATAGCATTTTCGGCAGGATATTGTCTTTATATAGACCAATTGCATAAAAAATTAACTATTAGTGTAATAAATAACAAATGAAAGTAATATCAATTATTATAGCGACATTCAACGCTGAAAAAGTCCTCGAACGTTGTTTGAAGGGGCTGAAACTTCAGAAAAAAGATGAAGTGGAAATATTGATTATTGACGGTGCCTCAACCGACCATACAGTTTCTATTGTGAAAAAAAATCTAGGGGTGGTAGATATTATCCTGTCCGAACCTGACCGTGGTATTTACGATGCATGGAATAAAGGTATCAAGTTGGCGCATGGAAAGTATATCATGTTTTTAGGAGCTGATGATTATCTATATCCAGATGCTATATCTTCTTACTTGGATTTTATCTCGAAAATGAAGGCTGATTGTGATATTATATCAGCCAAGTCGGAATTTGTGGACAGCAAGGGACGTATCATGAAGGTTATAGGTGAAAAGTTTAGTTACCACCGACACAAAGTAAATATGTATATAGCTCACGGCACTTGCTTGCACAATAAAATTCTTTTTGAGCGATATGGAATGTTTTCCCTCAGGTATAAGGTCTGTGCTGATTATGAATTTTTCATGCGATTGGAGAATGTAAATTCTGCTTTTATGAATAAAGTAGTTATGAAATTCTATGCCGGAGGTGCTAGCTTCTCAGTCAATTGTCTAAAAGAGACATTTGCTATAAGGAAGGAATATAAGTCAGTATCCACCGCATTGAATTGTTTTTTATTCTTCAAGCGATTGGTAGGACTCTATTATAAGAAATTGGTTTTCAAGCATGGATAAATTAAAACAAAAAATTCTAGTAGTTGAAGGGAGAACTACTATCGGAGGTGGACAGATGATGACACGCCAGATAATTGATTCTTTAAAACAGGATTACTGTGTTGAATTGCTTTGCCCTGTCATAGTATCGGATGCTTTTGACACCATGTTCGGCGATGTTCCTATATGGCAATTCAAGCAAAAGAATTATAATTTAGGAAGAAAGAGCTTTTCGGATTATTTTTATTTTCTGTATAATTTTATCGTTCCATTATTGCAAATATATGGAATAGTAAGACGGGGAAAATATGAGTTGGTTTACGTCCAACATCCCAGAATGATACCTGTCACCGCGTTCATCTGTCTGTTTGTAAAGTGCCCAATCATCGTACACATTCATGTGGTACATACAAATAAATGGGTTAGAAGGTTTGTTAATAGTCTTATAAAACTCCATTCTGTAAAGAAAGTAATAGGCGTTTCGGATTATTCTTTACAGCAATTCAAAGGTATAGATCATAAGAAACTTGTTGTGTATAACTGTGTCCGTCCTTTGTCTTTCCGGCATTATAGCATGCTTGATGTTCATTCTCGTATTCAGTGCTCTGTTAACGCCGATATTTTCCCGGCCAAGAACCAGCATTTATTGTGCAAATCCATTTTGAAGTTGCCCAATCATTCGGATTACTCGGTTTATTTCGCAGGGAACGTTATCGATAAATCTTATTTGGGTGGCATCTTGAATGAGTTCAAGGAACTTGACTTGAAAGTCTGTGGCTGCATTGACGATATGGATTCCTTTTTGGAAAATATCGATGTAGTAATAGTAGTAAGCAGCGGTTTTGAAACTTTTTCTTTATCCATGGTTGAATGTTGGAGCAAGGGTGTCCTTTGTATCGCAAGCAGAGTAGGTGGGATGAAAGAATTGGTTCAACGATTCGCTCCTCATTACTCCCATTGCTTATTGTTTACCCCACATGATTCGGAAGACTTGGCGAGAAAGATTCAGTCAGTAATGACTCTTTCATGCGAGGAAAAAAATAAAATAGTGGAGGATTTGCATCAAATTTACTTGAAATATTTTTCCAAAGAGGTCTTTAAACAGAAGATACTTCAGGTCGTAAAAGACACAATATAATTTGAAGTTGTATTTATAATTACTTATTAAAAAAATGTACATTTTTAAATATAACTTCCCTTATTGGTGAGGAGTAGAAAACATATACTTGTAGAAAGAGAGCTTTTTAAAGACAAAATTAGAGGTGTACCGAACATCATGGAGAAAGCCAATTACAAGTTGCCGAAAGAGGGAAAAGAACAAAAGGTTCAATTGAAACAGAGTATGGAGGAAATAACGATTAAATCAATGATAAAATCCATGGGTAAAACTTATAAAGAAACGATGTCCGAAACCTTAATGGGTGTGGTGAAATTGGTCAACAATATGATTCGGCTTAACCACTGTTATACTGCTCTTTACATAGAAAGGAGGATCGCATAATGAAAGTAGCGATCATTCAAGAATGGTTGGTCACTGTAGGAGGT
>JAEXFF010000376.1 GCA_023400335.1 Bacteroidota bacterium | reverse complement strand
ATAAACTGATATATAGAAATTTACACCACATAATTTTATAATTTAATTATATTATTTTTTATCTCTTTTCCTCCATAATTAACAACTACTAAGTAGGAACCGCCACTCAGCTTACTCATATCAATTTCTACCGGAGCATAAGGGCTTATGATTGTATTTTCCTTCACCACCAATGCGCCTGCACTATTATAGATATTCACCTTAATAGCTCCACTAATCTTTTCTCCCATCCGGATATGTAATTTATCTGTAACCGGACTCGGATAAAGATCAATTTCTCTGGAATCATCCCGGGAAGTCAATGCAAAAGTTGAACTACAGGATGTCTGAGAATCACTAGCCGATACAGTTACTTCCACCGTGCCATATTTCAATGCGGTAATCGTCAAAACTCCCTCATTACTGATTTCTGTCTTCACTACACCCTTCTGATTGACTTCTACTTCATATTTCAACTTTTCTCCGTCCATATCTTCGAAATAATCAGCTAAAGTAACCTGATGTAAAGTTCCTAACTTACCAAAATACAAATTTTCCAAATCCTTTATTACCTGAGGAGGATTATTTACTGTCATTCCGCTTACATAAGCTGCCCCTGAAGTATTTCCCCAGCTATCGATTGCAACAACGGCAATATAATATGTTTTTCCTATTTCTAATCCACTGACAGTAGCTTCCATCATGTCTCCCACATTTTTATCCCCTATATCTACTGATTGCCTTTGTTTTACCGAAATTGTATTCAAATTCACTCCCGACAAAGAAGAGGTACTCCAATATATTTCAAAACTAGCTGGTTTTTCATCGTCCTCATCTACCGGTACTACCCAGTTTAAGTCAACAGAAAAAGCCTTCCAGCTGGCTTTCAAGTCTTCTACTGACTGAGGAGGAATTCCGGAACCGCCCCCTAATACCATGCTTGCATCGATATAGCCAGCCCCCATTTTTCCTTTGTATGCAGGATTATAAGTATCAATGTCTTTGGTTCCTTCCAACAGCATTTTTCTCAAAGCCTCCGGTGTAAAACCAGGTCCGCCTTTGGCAGAAACAGCCAAAGCAGCAATTCCGGATACATGAGGACAAGCCATTGAAGTTCCTTGCATATATCCGTATTTATTGTCCGGGAGCGTACTTAATACCATACATTTATCGGTATACTTATATCCGAGTCCCTGGGTCCCTCCGGGAGCGGTAACATCCACCCAGTTTGCAAAATTTGAATACCAGGCTTTTACATAATCCGGAGCCATTGCCGCAACTGAAAGAACTTCCTCATAAGCTCCGGGATAAGCCATGTAATCCATATCTTCATTTCCTGCTGCAAAAATAACTATCCCTCCTTTCATAGGACCTGTCTGATTCCCATTTTCGTCAAGACCGGCATATTTGATAAAATAATCGATCGCTGCCCGGGTAGAAGCATCTGAGCCCCCGTTTTCATAACCCCAGCTATTCTGAGAGATAACAGCCCCATTGTCTGCTCCATATTTGATAGCAGCAGGCAACAGACCAGTCCCCATATCTTTCTCCGGATTATTGGGGTTCGGTTTAAAAATCTGACAGCTCATCAAACGTACTCCATCCCCATTACCACTTCCTCCGGCTATTCCACATACTCCTTTACCGTTATTATTTACAGCAGCAACAGTCCCGGCAACGTGCGTACCGTGTGAATGAGCCACAATCGTTGCACTGTAATCGACAAAATTCCAGCCATAAATATCATCTTTATATCCGTTCCCATCGTCATCTCTCCCTGTCGTTCCATTCTTCTCAGCTGTATTTATCCAAATATTAGCCGCTAAATCCTCATGATCCACATCAATACCTCCGTCTACAATTGCCACAATCACTTCCCGCGATCCATGAGTCACTTCCCAGGCTTTAAATAAATTGATATCAGCTCCTCTTTTTGAATACGCCAAACTTCCGTCATTCTGATAATGCCATTGATCCGTCAAAAGCGGATCATTCATTGCAGACGAAGAAGCTACTGCTATGGCTTGCTGAGTCTCTGCATAAACAATTTTATCTGTTCCTCCTACTCTTATAATCTTACGGATTGGTTCCACATAATCAATTTCAGGAATATCCGAAAAATCAGAAATAGCCCGGGTCGTCGGTATATCTTCGTCAAAATAAACGTTGTACCATAAATGCAAACCTTCTTTCCGGGTTCTTACTTCAAATTTTCCAGCATAAGGAAATAAACGTTCAATTCTGGAAGCTCCTAAACGGACCGCTAATTCATCCAACTGAGTAAACCCGGTCTGCGCTTTACCATTCACCGAAGTCAATTGTAATTGTGGTTCTGCACTTGCTTTTAAGCGAATTCTTATACAACCTTTCAGGTAAGCATCTTCATCTATCACGATCTCTCCCGGATCATTTTCTAAATTTTTTTCCCTAAGTTCATCGTCCTGACACGAAAACAGGAAAATAAGAATAAATACAGCAAATAATTTAAATTTCATACTTTGGGATTAATATTGGTTTAAGTTTGTAATTTTTTAATTTGCAATTATACACAATTATTATCAAAAATAAGCTAAAACAATTCAATTTTTTAAAATATACTTACCGGAGAAAGGAATTAAAAAGGCCTGAAA
>JAEXFF010000370.1 GCA_023400335.1 Bacteroidota bacterium | reverse complement strand
GCCCAGCTGGACCGGTATGGGGATAGGCTGGAAAATAATATCGAGTTTTTGAGTAAGTTTTCTACCCAGAATAATAATGCAGATTTCGCCGGTTTTATTGTATTTGATGATAAGGGAGTGGAAGTGTTTAATTTTGGTAAAAATAAGGGACTTCCTGTAGAACAGGTTTTAAAGGAACAGCCCGGTTATTTTGCTTGGATTCTGAATAGCGATTTCCCTTTATACACAAAGAAAATCCTGACGGAAATCAAATTGAGATCCACAGGAATGCTGAAATAAATGTAATTCGGAAAATCCGGTTGAAGAAGCCTTTGGAAAACGTAAATTTTACATTTCCAAAGGCTTTTCTCATTTTTTTATTTTTCCCAAACCATTTTAAGATAATAGACGTATACGTGAAGTAATATTTATGAATTCGGCTTCGCCGTCAGAACCGGAAAATAAAAATATGAAACGTATAGATAAAGTACAGTTGCTCTTTTGGGGCTTGTTCTTTTTACTGGGATGCGGACGCAATAAAGATCAGGTTTATCAGGATATTCTGCGTCCGGTAAAAATAGAAACGATAGGAGCTCCCGAAAATCTGGATAAAATTTATACCGGGGTCGTTGAAGCAGAAGAATTTGCTCAGCTGGCTTTTAAAGTAGGTGGCCCTCTGGTAAACATGAATGTAGATGCCGGAGAAACCATTCAAAAGGGAACTGTTGTTGCAGTGGTGGATCCGCTTGATTACCAATTGCAGAATGATGCAAACCAAGCCGCCTATATTACGGCTCGTTCCCAATTGGAACGGGATAAAAAATTGCTGGACATGGAGGCGATCTCCCGTCAGGACTACGAAATTTCTCAGAATAATTACATAAAGGCCCGCTCTGCTTACCAGGCTTCTCAGAATACATTGCAGGACACTCGTTTACGGGCACCTTTTGACGGTTTTGTGGAAAAGAAATATGTCGAGAATTATCAAAAAGTACAGCCGGGAGAGCCTGTCATAAAATTGGTGAATCCGGATAAATTGGCCATCCGGTTTATCTTACCCGAGACCAGTGTTGCATTGACGCGGGAGAAGATGGATATTTCTGTAGAATTTGACGTATACAAAGGGTATCATTTCCACGCCCGTATTAAAGAATTTGTAGATGCTTCTCCGGAAGGGGGCGGTATACCGGTGAGGCTGAGTATAGAGGACACCCTTTATAATAAAGAACAGTTTCCGGTATATCCCGGTTTTTCTGCCCGTATTCATTTACAAATAGAAGGGAAAACAGAGGAACATACGGTCGTTCCTTTGAATGCCGTTTTTATTGATCCGGATAAGAATGTTACCTCTGTTTGGATTTATAAAAAGGAATCTGCAACGGTAAATAAACGCCGGATAGAAATTGCTCAACTTTTTGGACAGGATAAAGTGATGATTCAAAAGGGATTGACCCGGGGAGATGTAGTAGTGGTGGACGGGGTGAATTTTATTACGGATGGACAGAAGGTACAGGTTATCCCCTAGCATTTATCGAAGAAGGACCGGTTTTAACGAAGGGTTCATTTGAGTAAAGATCCGAAAACCGGATTATACAAATAATAGTCTATATTTTAATTAAAATTCTATGAATATTCCGAAATATTCTCTGGATAATCCCAAGGTAATTTATTTTTTTCTGGCTGTATTGATGATCGGCGGAATTTTAGCTTTTGAATCATTGGGGAAAAAGGAAGATTCGCCTTTTGTCATAAAGTCTGCCGTTCTGATTACCCGTTATCCGGGGGCGACTCCCCAGGAAGTGGAACAGTTAATAACTGAACCCATAGAACGGGAGATACAGTCTATGCGGAGGGTTTATAAAATAAAATCAGAGTCTTATTACGGGATGTCGAAAATCAATATTGAACTGAATCCGGCAACACCGCCTGGCGAAATGCCCCAAATGTGGGACGAGTTAAGACGGAAAGTACTTAATATTCAGCCCCAATTACCGCAAGGTGCTTCGGATATCAGTGTTTCGGATGATTTTGGCGATGTATTCGGTATTTATTTCGGTTTGACGGCTACAGAAGGATTTAGCTATCACGATTTGAGGGGATGGGGGCAACGCATTAAAACAGAGCTGGTCACTGTCTCGGGGGTGCAAAAGGTTGCTCTTTATGGCGAACAGACGGAGGTGGTCAATATGTTTATATCCATGTCCAAGCTGGCAAATTCCGGTTTGAATTTAAATACGGTGATTCAGACGATTAAATCCCAGAATTCTTTGATTAATACCGGAGAAAAAAGAGCCGGCTATATTGAATTAAAGGTATTGGCGGAAGGTACCTACAAGGATTTAAATGATATCCGCAATCAATTGGTGGTGACTGAAACCGGTCAGCAGATTCGTTTAGGAGATATTGCTGTCATTGAGAAAGGCTATATGGATCCCCCCGGAAGCCTGATGCGCGTAAACGGGATGCGGGCAATTGGAATAGGGGTATCGACGGCTCCGGAAAAAGATGTCGTGAAAACGGGAGAAGAAGTCAGAAAGAAGCTGGATCAGTTGCTGCCCTTAATGCCGGTTGGGATCGAATTAATTACACTTTACCCGGAAGATCAGATTGCCCGGGAAGCCAATAACGGGTTTATTCTCAATTTGGTGGAATCTCTGGCCATTGTGATTTTTATTATCCTCATCGTAATGGGAGCCCGGGCAGGTATGTTAATCGGTTCTTCCTTGCTTTTTTCTATCGGAGGTACTTTATTGGTGATGCAATTTATAGGGGTAGGCCTGAACCGGACTTCCTTGGCAGCTTTTATTATTGCAATGGGGATGCTGGTGGATAATGCTATTGTTGTGACAGACAATGCACAAATTGCGATTCGCCGGGGAATAGGACGGCGCGAAGCCTTGATCCGGGGGGCTACTATTCCTCAATGGGGCTTACTCGGAGCTACCTTGATTGCGATATTTTCTTTCCTGCCTTTATATCTGGCACCCTCAGCCGTTGCAGAGATCGTAAAGCCATTGTTTGTGGTCTTGGCTGTGTCTTTGGGATTAAGCTGGATTCTGGCTTTAACACAGACACCTGTATTCGGAAATTTTATTCTGAAAGAAAAAAAGGATAATACAGGTAAAGATCCCTATGATACAAAATTTTATAATGGTTTTGCCAAAGCGTTGAGGAGCCTGATTCGCTATAAAGTAATTACCATTACAGGAGTCGTTATTTTGTTTATTGTGTCTTTAGTCATTATGGGGATGATGCCTCAGAATTTTTTCCCGAACATGGATAAGCCGTATTTTCGGGCCGATTGTTTTTTACCGGAGGGTTACAGCATACGTGAATCGGAAAAAATGTTGTCTGGGATCGAAGGTTATTTAATGCAACAGGAGGAAGTGGTCAATGTATCTACAACTTTAGGAGGGTCGCCTTTGCGTTATTATCTGGCCAGTACTTCTTTCGGACCGAAACCGAATTTCGGAAATATACTCATAGAAGTGAAGGATAAAACGTATACTGCAGCGGTCGAAGCACGCCTGAACAGGTATGTAAGTGAGAATTATCCCAATTTGCTGATCCGTTCTTCTCTTTTTAAGTTATCGCCTGCTGTAGAAGCTGCCATAGAAATAGGTTTTATCGGGGAAAATACCGATACGCTTAAAAGTTTGACAGAGCAAGCAATGCTCATTATGCAGGCCTGTCCGATGGTAACAGATATACGGAATAGCTGGGGAAATATGGTGCCTGTCTGGGAACCGGTATATTCTCAGGAAAGAGGGCAACGTTTGGGAATCACCCGGCAGGCTGTCGCTTATGCACTGAAAGTTGCAACGAATGGTTTGCCCTTGGGAGATTACCGGGAGAAGGATTTGTTTATGCCCATTTTATTGAAAGAGGACAATTATGAGGCCGGAAATCTGGATAATATGCGGACATTGCCCGTCTTCTCGGCAACCGGTTCTGCAGTTCCTCTGGCGCAGGTTGTCGATCGTTTTGACCTGAATTATAATTATAATGTGATTAAGCGTTATAACCGCGAACGGGTAATGATGGCCCAGTGCGACCCGAAACGGGGTGCTAATACCAAACAGGCTTTTCAAAAGGTATGGCAGGATGTGCAGAAAATAGAAATTCCCGCCGGCTACCGGATGAAGTTTTTTGGGGAAGATGAAAGTCAGGTTGAGTCAAATGAGGCATTGGCAGCTAATATGCCTTTGACCTTTATATTGATGTTTGTCGTATTGCTATTGCTGTTTCGTTCTTACCGCAAACCTATTGTCATTTTGCTGATGGTGCCCCTTATATTCATTGGCGTAGTATTCGGTTTATTAATATTGGGAAGAATGTTTGATTTTTTTGCTTTATTGGGATTGTTAGGTTTGGTGGGAATGAATATAAAAAATGCAATCGTACTGGTCGATCAGATTGGTATAGAACAGGCCAATGGTCTGGCACCGCTCGAAGCCGTAATTCAAGCTACAAAATCCAGGATTGTACCCGTAACGATGGCTTCCGGGACGACAATCTTAGGCATGTTGCCTTTGTTGTTTGACGCTATGTTCGGGGGAATGGCCGCCGGAATCATGGGCGGATTGTTGGTAGCAAGTTTATTGACAATTATTGTTTTACCCGTAACGTATAGTTTGATTTTTCGGATTTCAGTGAAGAAGGGAGCCAGACAGAAAGGTTTCTGAAAAAATAGGAATGTTTAGAATATCAGAAGAAGCGAGAATGAAAAAAGTATATGGAATAATAGGACTGCTGTTGTTTTGCACTTATACATTGGCTCAATCCCTGACATTGCAGCAGTATCGCCAAAAAGTGCTGGACTATAACCAGGAAATCAGACAATCCGAGGAAGCTGTAAAAGCCGCTCTTTATACCTTGAAAAGTATAAAAACCGGATTTTTCCCCCGGATAGATATGACGGGAAGTTATTCCTATCAGATAGAAAATGTCCAGTTTATGCCCGGAATTGATCTGAAACACGATAATTATAGTGTGGAAGCTGGAGTGGTGCAAAATG
>JAEXFF010000308.1 GCA_023400335.1 Bacteroidota bacterium | reverse complement strand
GTAAAGAACAGCTGAATAAAACTTATAAAAGTATATAAACAACTGTTGAATTTTGCAGGTTATTAGTATAGAATAATATTGAAAGGAAGTGATGCTTTGAGTAAATATTATTCTATACATGAATTTTCAAAAATTATAGGTGTATCTGCACAAACGTTGCGAAATTGGGATTCTAACGGAAAACTTCATCCGCATCATACTACAATAAGTGGATATAGATATTATTCTGATGAACAGCTCAGCCAAGTAATGAATGTAAAGCCTAAAAATCGCATTACAATTGGATATTGTCGTGTTTCAAGTCATAAGCAAAAGGATGATTTAGAACGACAGATTGATAATGTGAAAACATATCTTATGGCAAAAGGACAACCGTTTGAGATAATAAGTGATATTGGTTCTGGCATTAACTACAAGAAAAAAGGACTTCGGGAACTAATCAAACGCATTTCGCAAAATCAAGTTGAAAAGGTTGTTGTTTTGTATAAAGACAGGCTTTTACGTTTTGGTTTTGAGTTGGTAGAATATATAGCTTCGCTATATAACTGTGAAATTGAGATTATTGACAATACTGAAAAATCTGAGCAACAAGAACTCGTTGAAGATTTAGTACAAATAATCACAGTATTCAGTTGTAAGCTACAGGGAAAACGAGCGAATAAAGCTAAGAAACTTGTTCAAGAATTGATACAGGAGGAAGAAAATGATGCTAAAAGCCGTAAGGGTAATGTTAGAACCTAATAATGTACAACAAACTAAAATGTTTCAATATGCAGGTGCGGCAAGATTTGCTTATAACTGGGCTTTAGCCAAGGAAAAGGATAACTATGAAAAAGGTGGCAAGTTCATTTCGGATTCAGAGCTTAGAAAAGAATTTACAAGGCTTAGGAATTCTGCTGAATACGCGTGGCTACAAAATGTTTCCAATAATGTAACCAAACAGGCAATTAAAGATGCTTGCATAGCCTACAAAAACTTTTTCAAAAGTTTGCAAAAACATCCGAGATTCAAGTCTAAAAAGAAATCAACGCCTAAATTTTATCAGGACAACATTAAAATACAGTTTAGTGACACTCACGTTAAATTTGAGGGATTTTCTTCTAGCAGGAAAGCGAACAAACAAAAGCTGAACTGGGTAAGACTTGCAGAACATGGACGTATTCCCACAGATGCTAAATATATGAATCCGAGAATATCCTTTGACGGATTAAACTGGTGGATTAGCGTATGCGTGGAATTTCCAGACTGCAAGAAAAATCTAAATAATGATGGTATAGGAATTGATTTAGGAATTAAGGATTTGGCTATTTGCTCTGATGGCAACACATACAAGAATATTAATAAAAGCCAAGTAGTTAAAAAACTAGAGAAATGCAGACGCAGGTTACAGCGTAGAGTTTCTCGAAAGTATGAGAAAAATAAGAAAGGAGTAAGTTACTGTAAAACTAAAAATGTAATCAAAAACGAAAAACGTTTGCTTAAAGTGAATCATAGATTAACAAATATTCGTAAAAACTATTTAAATCAGACCACATCTGAAATCGTAAATCGAAAACCAAGATTTATTTGTATTGAAGATTTAAACGTTAGTGGAATGATGAAGAATAGACATTTATCCAAAGCGGTTCAGAATCAGGGATTCTTTGAATTCAGAAAACAGCTTGAGTACAAATGTAATAACAATGGTATTCAGCTCATTGTAGCTGATAGATTTTATCCATCGTCAAAACTTTGTAGTTGTTGTGGAAATATAAAAAAGGATTTGAAATTATCTGACAGAATTTATAAATGTGAATGTGGAAATGTTATAAATAGAGATTTTCAAGCATCACTAAACCTAAAAGCTTATGGAGAAAAATTTGCAAGCTAACAATGAAACGTTAATGCAAATATGTACGGATACGTTAATTCGGAATTTACGCCTATGGAGAGTACAAGAACTTGTGAGTAGTATCTGTTTCGACAGTACAAAAGCATACTCATTGAAGTAGGAATGAAACATAAAGGTTTATAACTTTTTATAAGTTTTCAGTAACGGAATTGCGATGGAACAATATTCGGTAACCGGGATGAGCTGTGCCGCCTGCAGCAGCAGAGTAGAAAAAGCAGTCAGTAAAGTTCCGGGTGTGACTTCCTGCTCGGTGAGTCTGCTGACAAATTCGATGGGCGTGGAAGGGACGGCAACTTGCGATGCGATCATCTCGGCGGTGGAAGCTGCAGGATATCATGCAGAAAAGAAGGGAACGGGCACAAAGGGAAATCAGGGCAGTGCGGCAAAGGATGATGCACTGCTGAAAGATACGGAAACACCAAAACTGAAAAAAAGGCTGTTTGCTTCGGTTGGTTTTTTACTGGTACTGATGTATTTCTCGATGGGGCATATGATGTGGAACTGGCCTCTGCCATCTTTCTTTGCGGGAAACCATGTGGCGATGGGACTGCTTCAGCTGCTTTTGACGGTCATTATCATGGTCATCAACCAGAAATTCTTTATCAGTGGTTTTAAAGGACTGCTGAATAAATCCCCGAACATGGATACGCTGGTAGCC
>JAEXFF010000302.1 GCA_023400335.1 Bacteroidota bacterium | reverse complement strand
GTCTTTTTCCTTTGCTGAATTTTGCCTATCCGGCTATGAATGCAAAAATTCAGGAGGGATTGCTGAACACCTATAAAGAAAGCGGTTTCCTCCCGGAATGGGCTTCTCCCGGTCACAGGGGATGTATGGTAGGGAATAATTCGGCTTCCGTTGTATCGGATGCAATATTAAAAAATATCACTCCCCGGGAATATCATTTGCCTTTGTATGAAGCCATGCTGGCCACTGCCAACAGTTGTCATCCCAAAATAAAATCTACCGGTCGTTGCGGGTATGAATATTACAATCAGTTGGGGTATGTCCCCTATAATGTCGGAATTAAAGAAAGTGCTGCCCGTACGCTGGAGTATGCTTACGACGATTGGTGTATTGCCCAGGTCGGAAAAAAGCTGGGACGTCCTCAGACAGAGATAGACCTTTACCTGAAACGGAGTCAGAATTACCGTCATCTTTTTGACCCGGAGCACAATTTAATGCGGGGGAAAAATGAAGACGGAACTTTTCAGTCTCCTTTCAATCCGCTGAAATGGGGGGATGCATTTACGGAAGGGAATAGCTGGCATTATACCTGGAGTGTTTTTCATGATGTACAAGGTTTGGCTGATTTAATGGGAGGTTACCCGCATTTCATCGGTATGTTGGATTCCGTATTTAAGGTACCTCCTCTCTTTGACGATAGTTATTACGGAGGGGTTATTCACGAAATCCGGGAAATGCAGATTATGAATATGGGAAACTATGCGCATGGAAACCAACCGATTCAGCATATGATTTATTTATATAATTATGCAGGGGAACCCTGGAAAGCCCAGTATTGGGTAAGACAGACTATGGACCGGATGTACCGGCCTACGCCCGATGGGTATTGCGGGGATGAGGATAACGGACAGACTTCCGCCTGGTACGTGTTTTCCAGCTTAGGGTTTTATCCGGTTTGTCCGGGAAGCGATCAGTATGTACTGGGATCGCCTTTGGTACGGAAAGCCCGGATTCATCTGGAAAAGGGGAAAGAAATTGTCATTACGGCTCCAAATAATAAAGGAGATACACCTTATATAAAAGAATTGAAAATAAACGGAAAACCGTATGACAAAAATTATTTGAGTTACGGGGACTTGATGAGGGGAGCGGCTTTGGATTTCCGTATGGACAGTAAACCGAATCAGAAAAGGGGAACCGCTTTACAGGCTTACCCTTATTCTTATAGTAAATAGATAAACGGGGGCAGCTTTTCCCGGCGCACGGGAAAGGTTGTCGTTTGGCTTAAACAGAAGAAAGATGTGATATGGTTACAAGACGGGATTTTATCAGGCAGGGGGGAATGGCCCTTGCAGCAACGGCTTTGGCCGGAACACCTCTGGGACGCTTGATGGGTAAAGAACTGCCGGCAGGCATCAGCCTGGCTGCTGCAAAAGATTATAAAACCACACGTGTGGCGACGGGTGAGCGTCATTTTACTTCAGAAGCTGTGGAAAAGACAATTTCGGAAGTGAAAAAACAATTGAAGGATCCGAAGCTGAGCCGGATGTTTGAGAATTGCTTTCCGAATACATTGGATACCACTGTCGATTTTAAGATGAAAGGAGAAAAGCCCGATACCTTTGTAATTACCGGGGATATAAATGCAATGTGGTTGCGGGATTCTGGAGCTCAGGTCTGGCCGTATCTGCCTTTGTGTAAAAAAGATGAATCCCTGCGTTTACTGATTGCCGGCGTTATCCGTCGGCAGACCCAATGTATCCTTTTGGACCGTTATGCAAACAGCTTTACACATGGGAGTGAGTCCAGCGAATGGGCCTCTGACCTGACAGAAATGAAACCTTATATACACGAACGGAAATGGGAGATCGATTCCCTTTGCTATCCGGTACGTTTGGCTTATCATTACTGGAGGACGACCGGGGATACCACTGTTTTTGATTCGGATTGGGAAAGGGCAATGACGCTTATTGTACAGACTTTTAAAGAACAACAGCGGAAAACAGGACACGGTCCTTATAAATTTCAGCGGAGGACAGAGCGGCAATTGGATACATTGAGCAATGACGGCTGGGGAAATCCGGTTCGTCCTGTCGGGTTAATTGTTTCCTGTTTCCGTCCTTCAGATGATGCTACTACTTTTGGCTTTCTGATACCTTCCAATCTGTTTGCTGTGCTTTCTTTACGGCAGATGGGGGAAATGCTGGAAAAAGTAAAGGGGAACGGACGGTTGGCTGCAGAATGCCGGCAACTGAGCGAGGAAGTCCGGGCAGCTGTTCAGCGTTATGCTATTGTCCGGCATCCGAAATACGGAAAAATCTATGCTTTTGAAACCGATGGATTCGGAAATTATTATTTTATGGACGATGCAAATGTTCCGAGTTTATTGGCGATGCCTTATTTGGGAATAATATCCCGGAAAGACCCCGTATATCAGAATACCCGCCGAATGATCTGGAGCAAAGATAACCCTTATTTTTTCAAGGGTATAGCGGGGGAAGGAATAGGGGGACCTCATATCGGATACGATATGATCTGGCCCATGAGTATCATTATGAAGGCAATGACGAGTAATGAGGATGAGGAAATACGGGAATGTGTAAAAATGTTGAGAGATACAGACGGGGATACAGGTTTTATGCATGAATCTTTCCACAAGGATGATCCTGCAAAATTTACCCGTCACTGGTTTGCTTGGGCCAATACTTTATTCGGTGAATTAATATTGAAATTAATCGAAAACAAAAAAATAACGCTTTTGAATAATCTATAGAGAGGTGTTTAAGTCTTGGATAAATGCTTCTGGGGGAATTTGATTCACATTTCGCTGATTGACGGAATTATCATCACGGGTTAAGGAATTCATCCGGACCGAAGGTTCGTTCATCGGCGAGTCGTAAGATAAGTCTTCATCAGGTACGAATTATCCTTAATCATATAACCGTTTACACATTTTCTTCTCTCTTCTTAAAGAATTCATATTAACAATTTTGTTATAAAAATTTTTATTCTTAATTTTGTAGCATATTCATTTCCATCTGGTTCATGCCAGGTGATATTTCTACAAAATTAAATACCCTTTAAATCGTTATATGTACGACATTTTAGAATTGAATGACAAATTGCTGACCGAGTTGCGGCAAATTGCGAAGGATTTAAACATTAAGCGTATAGAAGCTTATAAAAAACAGGAACTTATTTATAAAATTTTGGATCAGCAGGCTATTGCGGCAGCTGAGATACGTCCCGTAGTAACAGAGGCTGCAGCTAATCAGCAGGAAGGGGCTGGGAAAAGAGGACGTAAACCCCGGGTGCGCGTTGTCCGTTCAGTCGAAAAAGTAGGGGATTCCAAAGGAGGTGTACCTAAATTTGCCAAGCGGGAAGAGGTGAAACGGGAAGACGTTCGTACGGAACAGCAAGCTGCTGTTGCAGAGGAAACTGTACAGACGGAACGTCCTCAGGAACGTAAGGAACAGAAGCGTACCCGTTATCAGGAACGTCCGGTAAAGGAAAAAAACGTACATTTAAATCACAGGGATATTATAGAGAAAGATTTGGACTTCAGCGGAATTGAGCCGGAAGAAGAATATACAAAGAGTGATTACGATTATCCGATGGATAACGGGGATATGCAACCGGAACCTCAGTTACAGGTTGAGGAGGGAGAAGAGCATTATGAAGATCATAGGGAAAAAGAGAATGGGAATGCGAATAACGGAAATCCTAACGGGAACGGAAATGCGAATCCCGGTAAAATGAAATTTGATAAGAGAGATAAATACTATGAATTTGAAGGTATTATCAATAATGCCGGAGTTTTGGAAATAATGCCGGATGGTTATGGATTTTTACGTTCTTCGGATTATAATTATCTGAATTCACCGGATGATATTTATGTTTCTCAGAGCCAGATCAAGCTTTTCGGTTTGCAGACAGGAGATACAGTAGAAGGTACGGTACGTCCTCCGAAAGAAGGAGAAAAATATTTTCCTTTAATTAAAGTGGAGAAAATTAATGGAAAATCTCCGGAAGCTGTGCGGGACCGTATTCCTTTCGATCATTTGGTACCACTGTTCCCGAACGAGAAATTCAATATTACAGGGAATGGAAAAGCCACTATTTCTACCCGAGTTGTAGATATGTTTGCCCCTATCGGAAAAGGACAGAGGGGATTGATTGTAGCTCAGCCGAAAACCGGTAAGACTGTTTTGTTGAAAGAGATTGCCAATGCTATTGCTGCCAATCATCCTGAAGTATATCTGATCATATTGCTGATAGATGAGCGTCCGGAGGAAGTAACTGATATGGCCCGCAGTGTAAACGCTGAAGTGATCTCTTCTACTTTTGACGAACCGGCGGAACGCCATGTGAAAGTCGCTAATATTGTTCTGGAAAAAGCCAAACGAATGGTTGAGTGCGGGCATGATGTCGTGATACTGCTGGATTCCATAACCCGTTTGGCGCGGGCCTACAATACTGTATCACCGGCATCCGGGAAAGTACTTTCCGGAGGTGTCGATGCGAATGCTCTGCACAAACCGAAACGTTTCTTCGGAGCAGCCCGGAATATAGAGGACGGCGGTTCTCTGACCATTTTAGCGACAGCTTTGACTGAGACCGGTTCCAAGATGGACGACGTAATCTTTGAAGAATTCAAAGGAACAGGTAATATGGAATTGCAGCTCGACCGGAAATTGTCGAATAAACGTATTTATCCGGCTGTCGATATTACGGCTTCCAGTACACGCCGTGAAGACCTTTTGTTGGATGCCAATGTATTAAACCGGATTTGGATCCTCCGGAATTACTTGACCGATATGAATTCTATTGAAGCAATGGAATTTGTAAAAGACCGTTTGGAAAAAACAAAATCCAATGAAGAATTTCTCGTTTCGATGAACGATCAATAGAACATTTACAGAAAGAAGAGGCCCGTTTGGGTTAGGGAATGAATGTGCGCAGATAAACCGGACTAAAATTCTGGATTACCTCCTTTTAGAAACTGAGGTTCGTTTCTGGTCGGATTTTCAAATAGATAATAATCCTGTACAAGATACCTTGAATCGAAATCAGGCCTCTTCTTTTATTCATTTGTTGTGAGTCTGTCCCTTCAGTTTTCGTAATAAGCAGTTATAAGATAAAACACTTACAAATTTCTGACTGCGGAGATTCTAATCCACCAGATTTTAAACAAATTGCTTCGGGGTATTCCGTAAATATCCCGAAGCAATAAATGTGTTAGCCCTTGTTATTCCGAGTAGGTACTCAATTCAGCTTTAGCTTTTCTTTTATATCTTGGGGAATGGCGTCTTTGTGAATAAGAATGGCTGTTGTTTTCATTTTTACATAAGGTTCAGACATATACAAATAGCCTCCGAAAGGATTTCTCTCTGTACCCCAGGAATTTTTGGTTTTATAATAATAAGTTCCGTTTTGGTCCTGCAATAATCCCGTCAAATGCATGAGATGATCGTCCGTCGTTTTCCGTTTATCGAAAGTTTCTTGACGGTTCTGGTCATTTACCTGCAATTCGGGTACAGGGGAAACAAACGAATAAAGATTACTTTTTTCTGCTTCCGGCAGTTTTTCAAAGCGGGCCCGGTCGCTGCTGCTCATATTATTCGGTTCATCGGTGGGAAGTATGGCCAGCCCTTTACTGTGATTAAAACCTTGTTCGCTGACATCCCCGTCCCAGGCTATGGTGTAACCGTTTTCCAGGGCGTTGTGCATAACGGCAATCAAATCCGCTAGCGGTACATTGTAATAACGGCCGTGCATCCAGTTATCTGGAATTTCCAGTTCTACGGCTTCATAAAAGGGATAAGCCTGGTAGGAAGTCAGCTCAATATAGTCTTCCGGATGAATTCCCAATTCATTGGCAAAACTTTTAGGAGTATATTCCTGTCCCTGAAAACTAAATTTTTCCGGGGCTTCTCCCAAATAACTTTCTATAATAGACATCAAGGCTTTGGGCCAGGCTGTTGTGATATTTCTGGCTTTCGTAATGCCGGACATAAAACCGATTAAACCGCTGACCATCTCCCGGTGGTCGTGACTTGTTGTGCCGTATTCCAAGCCGGAATATACCTCTTCCGGAACAAGTCCGTATTTAACAATCATTTCCATTACGTCATGGGCTTGTCCTCCTTCGTTGAGATTATTTTTACCGTAAAGACGGAAATAACGCTTTCCTTTTTCGAAATAAGTATTCCGGACCACATACATTTCTGATAAATCATAAGCCGGTTTCCCCATCCGTAGTAATTCGGATTCCAGAAAAGAAATGGTTGCATAACACCAACAGGTACCGCTATTAGCCTGATTCTTAACAGGGGTCGCTTTTAAATCGGCTATCTCTTTAAACTGATAACCCGAACGAGGAGCATTTTTTTGTGCCCAAAGAGTGGATATCCCTAAAGACAGGATAATCCCTAAACTGAAAAATACAGATTTTATCATAGATGTAAGATTTGAATTTTAACAAGGACAAGGTACTAACTTTATTGGATAACTTTAGCAAATCGTATGATATTTTAATTATTGTACCTGATGTATAAGTAAGCTACCTCGCTTTGAGAGTAATTTTTTACACGATTTATAAAAAAAGAAACAGTGATTGGATCGTGTTTCTGTAAACGTTTCCACTGTCTTTCCTTATTGTGATTGTAAAATTTTCCTTATCAACTTTTATTTTTAGTTTAAAACCTATTTGTAATAAGTCTAAATAGTAATTTTTATCAAAAATTGCAATATCGAGATTGCAATTTACTCATTTTTCTTTTATATTTGCATGTCAGAAGGAAAGAAATGGATAGTTTACGCAGTACACATATTACACTTTTAAAAGAGCGTACATCAGTTATACGCCGGGGACTTTCAGATAAAATTAACCGGAACAGCCGCTTAATTGCAGTGAAGGGAAGCCGGGGAGTAGGGAAAACCAATTTTTTGCTGGAATATTGCCGGAACTATTATGCTGAAGACAATTCTTGTTTATATGTAAATTTGAATAATCTTTTTTTTGCAGATGAGGGGCTGTATCATTTTGTAGAGCATTTTTATAAATTGGGGGGAAAAGTAATATTATTGGATCAGGTACATAAATATCCGGGTTGGGATATAGAACTACTGGCTTGTTACCGGTCTTTTCCGGATTTACAAATTGTATTTACCATTTCTTCTATTGTACGGGTGAAATCGAATGAATATTTAAAAGGGATAGTGGATATGTACAATCTGAGTGGTTTGTCTTTCCGGGAATTTCTGGAGTTGGAAACCGGTATTCATTTTCCGGTATTTTCTTTTCCGGAAATTGTAGAAAACCACGAGAAAATTGTAAACGATATTTTATGCCGGATACGGCCGCTGGCTTATTTTGGGAATTATCTCCGTTATGGTTATTACCCCATATATCTGGAAGAAAAATCGCATATTGATTATCTTTTAAAAAATATCAATTTGACTTTAGAGTTTGATATTCCTTATAATAATCAGATCGAACTGAAGTATCTGACCAAACTTAAAAAATTATTGTATATTGTGGCGAAGGATAACAGTTGTACTGTGAATATCAGTAAACTAAGCAATGAGATAGGTGTTTCCCGGGCAACAGTACTGAATTATCTTTATTATATGAAAAATGCCCGTTTACTCACCTTGCTCCTCCCGGAGGAAGATGGAGAGGACAGTGGGCGGAAACCAAATAAATTATATATTCATAACCCAAATCTGTTGAATGCCGTATGTTTAGATGAAGTAGATACAGGGGTAATGCATAAGACATTTTTATTGAGTCAATTATGTCCTGTACACCGGATTAATTATACAGAAAATGCAGACTTCCTGATTGATGGAATTTATAATGTAAATGTTTGCCGGGAAGGAGAAAGAGTGAGGAATCAGGGAGAAGGTATTGTCATGGAAGATATGGCAGAAAGGGGAAAAGGAAATATCATTCCTTTGTGGTTAGCAGGATTTGTATATTGAAGGGAAAAATGAAATTACATATTAAATAATAAACTAGGAAAACGGATATTAGCAATCAAAAAAGGTAGAATCAATCATTTTAATTGCTGATTTTCAGTTGCAATAAAATTCATTTAATTTTATAAAGATGGCAAAAGAAAAACAATTTTTAACTTGTGATGGTAACGCTGCAGCTGCGCATATTGCTTATATGTTCAGTGAAGTATCGTGCATCTATCCCATTACTCCGTCTTCGCCTATGGCAGAGAACGTGGATGAATGGGCCGCAAAAGGACGTAAGAACATGTTCGGGGAAACTGTTCGGGTTATTGAAATGCAATCGGAAGCCGGTGCTGCCGGTGCCGTTCATGGTTCATTGCAGGCTGGAGCGCTGACAACTACCTATACCGCTTCTCAGGGGTTATTGTTAATGATCCCCAATATGTATAAAATAGCCGGAGAGTTATTGCCTTGTGTATTCCATGTGAGTGCGCGTGCACTAGCTGCTCATGCTTTAAATATTTTCGGGGATCATGCTGACGTTTATGCTGCCCGTCAAACTGGTTTTGCCATGTTGGCTTCCGGTTCGGTTCAGGAAGTGATGGACTTATCAGCTGTATCTCATTTGACGGCCATTAAATCCCGTGTGCCGTTTGTAAATTTCTTCGATGGTTTCCGTACTTCCCATGAAATTCAGAAAATCGAGGCAATCGATATGGAAGATCTCAGGGACCTGGTCGATATGGAAGCTTTACAGGCTTTCCGTAAACGTTCTTTGAATTCCGAGACCCCGGTTACCCGCGGAACGGCTCAAAATCCGGATATCTATTTTCAGGGCAGAGAAGCTGCAAATAAGTTTTATGACGTCGTTCCGGATATTGTTGCTTATTATATGGACAAAATGTCTGAAATTACCGGAAGAAAATATCGTCCTTTTGATTATTACGGAGCTCCGGATGCTGAAAATATTATTATTGCTATGGGGTCTATCACCGATACCATACGGGAAGTGATAGACTATAAGATGGCTAAAGGTGAAAAAGTGGGTTTGATTGCCGTACATTTGTACCGTCCTTTCTCTGCTAAGTATTTTATGGAAGCTGTACCGGCTTCTGTAAAGCGGATTACGGTACTCGACCGGACCAAAGAACCGGGTGCGAATGGAGATCCCCTTTACCTGGATGTAAAGGATATATTCTATGGGCAGCCCAATGCCCCCCTGATCGTTGGTGGACGTTACGGAATGGGCTCTAAGGATGTGACTCCGGCCCAGATCATTGCTATCTATAAGAATATGACTTTCAACGAGCCTAAAAATCAGTTTACTGTCGGAATAGTAGATGACGTTACTTTTAAATCCCTGCCTTTGGAAGCAGAAGTAAAAGTGACACATGATACGACCTACGAGGCTAAATTTTATGGTTTAGGTTCTGATGGTACGGTGGGAGCAAACAAAAATTCCATCAAAATCATCGGTGGTGCAACGGATAAATATTGTCAGGCTTATTTTGCTTATGATTCCAAAAAATCGGGAGGTTTTACGGCTTCTCACCTGCGTTTCGGGGATGAACCGATACGTTCCACTTATTTGATTACGACTCCTGACTTTGTGGCTTGCCATGTACCGGCATATATCAATCAGTACGATGTATTGAAG
>JAEXFF010000239.1 GCA_023400335.1 Bacteroidota bacterium | reverse complement strand
ACTTTAATAATTTCACTCCGGCTGGGTTCCAAGCTCTCTTTTTCAAAAGGCAAATTAAAATGGAGCAAAATTTCCCGTATGTATTTTTTCAGAATACTATTTATTCCTTCTAATTTGGATTTATCTGATTCAGGAGCGCCCGTTGCCTCTATAGCCAATATTTTTACTTTACTATCGGAGAAAAGAATATGTTCCATTTCTATTAATATCTCCCGCATTATATTCTTTTCCATCGGATCGTCCAATACATTGTGGTTGGGTTGGAAAGTCCGTTTATTTGTAATGTATTTTAAAATAACAGCCTTACTGTACTTCGAACTTACGGTATTGAAATCCAGGCTGGCAATATCCGGCACTTTTTTATAAATCTGCGCCAAAAGGTTTTCATATACTTTTGTAAACGCGGCACTTCGGATAAATTCAAAAACATCCCGGCAAGAGCCAATTTTATCCCCATGTAATTCAATTACTGAATTTACAGAACGGTCTATCGTCGTAATCGTTATCCCGCTCTTTTCGGGAGAAGCATGGTATAAGGTCCGTATATCCCTGATTTGCAGAGAAGGTGCTTTATCTTTTTTATATTTGCCGGACAAGGGATAGTCTGAAACAATCTTCTCTATCAATTCCTTATCCTTTTTATAAGCAAAGACCTCCTCCAATATTATGTGACTTTCGACTTTTTTATAAACCGGATTCCCGCGTTTCTCAACAAACAACAACCAGTATTTCAGGAAAATGGTAAACCCATCTTCCAATTCATACTGAAATACACGGATACTCTCTTCCGTATCAGAAAGAAATCCTCCCAAAGCAAACCGGACAATACCTGTAGGGTAAGGAACTGCCGCAATGCCCCGGTTCTGAGCCAAATACTGACAAAAACAAAGTAAATCTGCATATGAAAAACGGCCACATACCCGGAAATTAAATAAATAAGAACCCTCAGAAGGCAAATAGGTGATCCCACTTCCGGGAAATTTTGACAATGCCCGTTCTGCCGCCTCTCTCGCCCATTTCATGCGTTCCAAAGATTCCGTCCGAAAGTTTTTATTCACCCGGAAGCGATTCAAATTTTTTACCAAACGGTTTTGATAATATACAAAAAACGGTTCTTCTTTGTATTTAAAATCATCCGGTAAAGCCAATATATCCAGTTTATCCAAAGAAACCAATTCATCCAGGAGGAATAAATAGAGAGGACTCCCTTCAAATCCGGCTGTCTTATGCAATTGCCGGTTAGTCCTGCTATTCCGGTTCATCTTTTCTGTACGGCCAATCTGTTCATTAATAAAACGGATCAAAGTTTCTTTGATTTTATAGCGGGAAGCATTCTTCGGCAATTCGCTCTCCAGCGTATCTTTTATCTTTTTAGCTACCTGAGCTACTTCCAAGAGGTTATTCAGCATTAAAAGCGAATTGTTATTTCCATGCGAACTGGAATTATGCTGGCGTACAAAAATTCCCACGGCATACGCCCGGGGCGTCACGGCCAGGGCCCCTAACCGATCGCCTGTAGCAGATAAATTCTTTGTAGTAGAAAGAGAAGATACAGCCCGGACGTTCGACTGAGCCGGAATATTGTTGAGGATATAACGGGAAATTGTTCTCCATTTCGGCATTTGCTGATCTGTTACCTTTACACTGTCCGCATACGCTTCGTCTAAAAACAATGTAATTTTAGAAGTGTTCAATAATCGCAAGAAATTATTCAATGCTTCCGTATTGAAATCCGTATACCCGGTAGGATTATTGGGATCATTGATCAATATCGTTGTATTTTCACAAAACAAATCCCATAAACTACCGCTATCGTCAAACAAAGCTAAAGTAGCCTTTATCCGCAATAATTTATCTGTCAGCCGTTCGTATGCCAAACGTCCGTCTGCCAAATTTTCAATTTCAATGTCAAAGGGATTAATATCAAAAGTATCATCCGGTAATAAATCTTTATATTCCCAAGACTGAATAGCATTATAAATGATATAAGGCTTAGGTCTTCCATTAGGATTAAACAATAAATCCCGGATAATCATCTGTACAGAATCGGATACAGAAGTTTGTTCCAGATTTCCCAAAGCTGAAAGAAAATTCTTTACTATATCCTGTTCCGGTTTACGCAAAGCATAATATTTTTCCCGGATTCCCAAATCAATCAAAAAGTTGTCAAAACGTCCTTTATTATTAGACTCATTATCTGCTTTTGTTATATAGGACTGATATTTTTCCAGAAACAGATTAATCCCGAAATTTTTGTGAAAATGGCTTCTCAATGTCCGCTCATAATTACTGGGAATAATATCTAAAATTAAACGGCAAGCTTCCCGGACTTCTTCATTCAAAGGGGAAAAAGGTTTCTGCAGTAAATACTGCCCGTAAGTCCGGATCTGATTCCTGCCTCCTCCTTCCAATACACTCAACACTTCAATATGCGTATTGCCGGAATAAAAATACTGACGGATGCGGGACTCAAATTCTTCTATTAATTCCTGAGTCTGTGCCTGACGTTTTTCCTCTTTATGGCAATTTTCCAAAAAATAAATAAAATCACGTAATTTTTCCAGCGAATATTTATCCTGCACGATCTTCCGGGAAAACATATCCAATTTGAACACGTTCAAACGTTTTACCGCATCCTGCGCAGTCCCCAGCTGTTCCTTCAATATCTTACAAATTTCTTTTTCATACTCCCCGATCTGTATTTCTATCTTTTCCCGGAATTCTGTCAGGTATAAAGGATTGACATTTTCCAGGATTAAGCGCAAATTCAGTTGCGTATTGGCAGGAGAACCTAATTTTTTGGTATGGACTTTATTGAGCGTATTGATAATCCCATTATGAAAACAAAACACTAAAGATGTATTGGAACTACGGGATTCCTTCGAATCGTCCACAATTACCAGACGGGTTAATAAGGGGAACCATTTTTCTCCGGAATACAAATTCACCCGCATGTGTTTCACTTTAATCACAAAAACAGAAGTAGTGTCTACACACATTTGTTCATACAATTCTTCTGCAGCGGGATTCTCCAATACCTGTACACTGGCTTTACTGAAGACCTCCCCCCGGATCAGACTGACAGCTTTATCCGCGTTCCCGGAAACAACAGTGCGGATCATCCCGTTCAAACCTTTAAAATTTACAGTCCAGCGGGTTCGGTTAATAAAATCAGCCACCTCTGCTTTGGTCGTATAATGTGTACTCTGACTGATCATCTGTTCTAAAGTATCCATCAGATAATTCCAATGTCCTTCATTTATATCGCCCGTCACTCCGATCACATCCCTGTATTTCCGCAATTCGCTAACCTGCCCACCTAACTGTACCTGAGAAATAAAGTCGATATGACTGCTTTTCACCGGAGGAGTGCCCACTGAAAAATCATGAGTATCCTTAATATTGCCCAACAAAAACTTTTCCTCCGGAGAAACTGTCTCCGTATCCAGAAAACTGTCTAATTTCTTGACAAATTCCCCTCTCCGGCCGCTGAGTTCAAAAGCCTTGGAAGAAACATGTGGGCATAGCATCAGCGAAACATCCGTATAGCCCGGTATATCTTCCCTGAATTTTAATAAATAACGATTAATTTCCGCCTGTTGGACAGCAGGATCATCCGGCTCTTCAAAACACAATTTTACAAAACTGGTCAGATTATCATAAATATGTCTCGGTAAAAAAATTTCAGCTCTTTCTCCAAGTAATTCATAAAGATTTAATAACTGCTGAGCTTCATTACTCAAAAATGCTTTGGGTTCTCCTTTAATGTACATTATCGTTCGGGTTACAAATTATTGCTTAACATTTTAAATTTCAGTCCTCCCACCACCGGATCAGCTGCTAATCATCCATACAAAAAAAAACCCGCTTTTCAGCGGGCTTTTTGATTCCTGTTTTATCTTTCCGGTAAAGCAATGGAAGCCCGCAACGTAATTTTACGTTCCATCAAATCATACATAAACTTTCTATTATTTACCATAAAAAAATCCATCCTCATTAACAGCACAATATTAGTAATTAATAGTTTAATAAGAAAAAAATAAGGAAAGAACAACCACTTTAACTCACGAAAACGTTTGAGAATACAGATACA
>JAEXFF010000223.1 GCA_023400335.1 Bacteroidota bacterium | reverse complement strand
AAATACGGTCTGCCGGAAAAGATCTTTGGTCATGACCTGGGAACAGGAGAAAGTGAAGAGAATACCTCCGGGTTTGATTACTTCAATTCCTTTCCGGTTTAATTTTTTATAACCTTGGATAGCGTTGTTCAGCACATTCTGGTGTTTGGCGAAGGCGGGAGGATCCAAAACGATCAAATCATATTTATTATGGGAATGTTCCAGAAATTTGAATGCTTCTTCTGCAAAGGCTTCGTGCCTGGAGTCGTGAGGGAAATTCAGTTCAACGTTCCGGTTGGCTAGTTCAATGGCCCGGGCTGAAACGTCTACCGAATGTACCAGTTTGGCCCCGCCACGCATAGCATAAAAAGAAAAACCACCTGTATAGCAAAACATGTTCAATACCGATTTCTCCCGTGCATATTTTTCCAGTAGGCTCCGGTTTTCCCTCTGATCAATAAAGAATCCGGTTTTTTGCCCTTCCAGCCAGTCTACATGAAATTTCAGCCCGTTTTCCAATGCGATGAAGTTTTCGGCTTTCCCATATAAATAACCATTGCGGGGCTCAAGGGCTGCTTTAAAAGGAAGTGTGGTTTCCGATTTATCATAAATGGCAGTGACTTTTTCGCCCATTACTTCGGTTAAAGCCCGGGCAATGATTTCCCTTTGCAGATACATCCCGACAGAGTGAAACTGAACGACGGCTACTCCGGCATACATATCAATTATTAATCCTGGAAGGTCGTCTCCTTCGCCGTGTACCAGACGGTATACATTATTGTTCACTGCATTGCAAAGTCCCAGGGCATACCGCATCCGATAGGCTTTTTGAAGACGCTTGGCCCAGAAAGTATAATTTATCTCTTCCTCTTTAAAACTGAGAATGCGAATGGCAATAGAGCCGATCTGATAATGACCGATGGCTAGAATTTTTTTTTCTGCATTATATACTTTTACGAGGTCTCCTTCCTGAACCGTTCCTTCTATTTTATCAATAGCCCCGGAGAAAATCCAGGGGTGATATCTGTAGACGGATTTGTCTTTTCCGTTTTTTAATATGATACTGTTCATCCGGTGTATAATTTATTGGCGGCAAAAATAGGTAAAAAAATCGATACCCGGATAGAAGAAAAATAAAACCATAAATGGATAGCCGTAAAAAGGAAAGAAAGGAAGGAGGAATGAGGATTATTTGGTGACAAAAGAACCGTCCCCTTGTCACAAAAAAAATCCGGGAGCTTTTTTTGATGCAGCTCCCGGATTAAATTAATTTGCAAGCATTTCTTTTGCTTTTTCTAGAATGGTTGTATCATCGATTTGGACAATTCCCCCTTCCGGGCCTTTTTCGAAATGCAGACCGACTGCTCTTCCGTCGTCATAATTATCTCCTCCGAAATAGTTACGAACCGTTTCAACATCAATGCCTAATTCATCTGCAATCCGTTGCATGCTACCTGAGGGTAATTGATCCTTGATTCTCCTCAATTCATTGAATGTCATTGTTGTCATATTCTTAATAGTTTAATGGTTATTCAGTGGAATAAATGTATAACTTAATTTTGAGAAAACCAAATAAAACGTTTGCACTCTAGTTTAAAAAAGGGGAGGTATAAATGAAATACCGAATAAGGTTTTGATTTATAAACGTTTAATTTTGTGTTTTTCTTTGTTAAGAGAATTGAATTTTTGTGAGGCGCTTTTTTTGCTATCTTTGCCTTTGGAATACCGGGAATGCGGTTCGTTTTATTATTTAATTTAAAATCGTTTGTTTTATGGCTTTTACAGATTTGAATATCAGTAAGCAAATATTGAATGCTTTGGCGGAGGCGGGATTTGAAGAGCCTACTCCCATACAGAAGGAAGCGTTTCCGGTGATTCGGTCTGGAAAGGATATGATTGGGATTGCCCGTACAGGTACAGGTAAGACATTGGCTTATCTGATACCGATATTGATGAAGCTGCAATATGCACAGGGAAAGTATCCCAGGGCCATTGTAATTGTACCGACCCGGGAACTGGTCGTTCAGGTATGCGAAAGTGTGGAATTGCTGACTGAATATATGGATATCCGCTGTGTGGGGATATACGGGGGAACGAATATACGCACCCAGCAAAATGCCGTATATGAAGGAGTGGATTTATTAGTGGCAACTCCGGGGCGGTTTATGGATATTTATATGAATGGCATAATTCGTACATCTTTGGTGAAGACGGTAGTGGTAGACGAGGCTGATCGCTTGATGGATTTGGGATTTATGCCGCAATTGCGGAGCATTTTGGAAGTTATTCCGGAAAAACACCAGACTTTACTGTTTTCGGCTACTTTTTCGGCTACGGTAACGGCCTTGTCTTCCGAATTTATGATAGCTCCGGTGAAAGTAGAAGTCGCTCCTCAGGCGACTCCAGTAGATACCGTATTGCAATTGCGCTATGATATTCCCAATATTATGACGAAAATCAATCTTTTAAAATTAATTTTGGCTGATAAAGCGGAATATACGCGCGTTATGATATTTACGGAAAGTAAGAAAAATGCCGATCGTATCACAGATAAATTGGCTGATTTCTGGAAAGACGAATTGAGTGTTATCCATTCCAATAAGGCACAGAATACCCGTTTAAATGCCTTGCGGGCTTTCCGGGAAGGAAGAGCCCGGATTATGATCGCTTCGGATGTTGCTGCCCGGGGAATTGATATTCAGGATGTATCGCATGTCATCAATTTCGATATTCCGGCTTTACCTGAAGAATATGTACACCGGATCGGACGTACGGCCCGGGCCGGCAAACAAGGGGTAGCGGTCAGTTTGGTTTCACCTAAAGAAGAAGAACGGATCGAAAATATAGAACAATTGATCGGTCAGAAGATCGTATTACAAGCTTTACCGGAAAAACTGGAAATATCCGATATTTTGCTGGACGAAGAGAAAATACAGACTGCTAATATTGTCTATCAGAAGGGAAGACCCAAAGGCGGAGGCGCTTTTCATGCCCGTTCTGCTAAAAACAGTAAGACCCCAGGTAAAAAAAGAAAATAAAAGAAATTTTAATTTTCAAAATTAAAAGGGAAATCGGATTCCGATTTCCTTTTCCTTTTTATATATTTGCAATCGTATGCATCAGGTAAGTATTATATTTTCAAACAGGCTTTTTTTAAACATTAAAAAGCGGGATGAGTTTGTCTTCTGAAACTCATTAATCACTCATTTTTTCTTAATTTATACAGAAGGCGTATTTTAAGGATCTTTTGTATGATTTATTCATCGATTTTATCGACTGATATTTATAACCTAAAATAATATTATTATGGAATTACCATTTGCAGAGTCATTTCGGATCAAGATGGTGGAAACCATCCGGAAAAGTACCCGTGAAGAACGGGAACAATGGATAAAAGAGGCCAGATACAATCTCTTTAACCTGAAAAGTGACCAGGTGTTTATCGATTTACTGACAGACTCGGGGACCGGGGCTATGAGCGATAAGCAATGGGCTGAGCTGATGCTCGGGGATGAAAGTTATGCCGGAGCACGTTCGTATTACAAGATGAAAAATGCTATCCGGGAAATATTGGGTTTCGAATATTTTTTGCCGACTCATCAAGGGCGGGCTGCCGAAAATGTATTGTATTCTACCATTATTAAAGAAGGGGATATTTTACCCGGTAATTCTCATTTTGATACGACCAAAGGACATATCGAATTCCGGAAAGCCATTGCCCTGGATTGTACTATAGATGAAGCTGCCGATACGCAGTTGGAAATTCCCTTTAAAGGGAATATGGACCCGGCTAAGCTCGAAGCTGTTTTGAAAAAATATCCCAAAGAAAAAATACCGGCGGTAGTACTGACTGTTACCAATAATACGGCCGGTGGGCAACCGGTTTCTATGCAGAATATCCGGGAAGTGTCAGCGCTTTGCAAAAAATACGGGGTGAATTTGCAGATTGATTCTGCCCGTTTTGCCGAGAATGCTTATTTTATCAAAACACGTGAAAAAGGATATGAGAATAAGACAATCAAGGAAATTGTAAAGGAGATGTTCTCTTATGCCGATATTATGACGATGTCTTCTAAAAAAGATGCCATTGTCAATATGGGTGGCTTTGTGGCTTTTAAAAGCGAAGAACTGTGGAAAAAATGCCAGATGTTCTGTATCATGAATGAGGGATTTATTACGTACGGAGGGATGTCTGGCCGGGATATGAACGCTTTAGCGCAAGGGTTGGATGAGGGAACAGAGTTTGAATATCTGGAAACCCGTATTCGTCAGGTAGAATATTTAGGGGCAAAACTGGATGAGTACGGTATCCCTTACCAGCGGCCAGCCGGAGGACATGCTATTTTTGTAGATGCAAAGAAGGTGCTGACCCATGTTCCCAAAGAGGAATTCATTGCCCAAACCTTAGGCATAGAGCTCTATTTGGAAGCCGGGATAAGGGGAGTAGAAATCGGATCTATTCTGGCTGACCGGGATCCGGTGACCCGTGAAAACCGTTATCCGAAATTGGAATTATTGCGTTTGGCTATTCCCAGACGTACTTATACCAATAATCACATGGATGTTATTGCCGCTGCTTTGAAAAATGTATTCGACAGGAGAGAACAAATTACCAGGGGATATGTAATTACAAAAGAATTCCCGATCATGCGCCATTTTACTGTAGAATTGGAGCCAGCCAAATAAGATTTTCCGTTTTTTACCAAACAATTTGTTTTTTAATGTTCTTCTTCCCTTTAAAAATAAGGGGGAGAAGAACATTTTTGTCTTTTTTTAGTAACTTTGGAAAATTTAAATATTTTTCAATATGTTGCGTATTATTCTGTTATCCTTCGTTTTAGCTTCTTTTTCCTGTCTTTATGGCCAGCAGACTGTACGGGAAGCACGGGAGGTTATTCACCGTTTTTCTGGGGAATTGCCGGTGAAGTTAAAGCTTTCCTTAATTGAGAAAGAAAACAATTGTGATGTTTTTGAGACCAAAGTCCGGAAGGGAGAATTGGAAATCCGGGGGAGCAGTGGAGTCGCACTTTGCCGGGGATTTTACGATTTTATAAAGTCCAATCATGCCGGTATTTCGGCCTGGTCGGGAAATCGCTGTGTATTTCCGGCTCAGTTACCGGAAAATTTTGAGAAACGGGTTGTTTCTCCTTTTCCGCGTCATTATTATTATAATGTGGTGACTTATGGTTATACTCTTCCTTATTGGGATTGGGAGCGTTGGGAAAAAGAGATTGACTGGATGTCTCTGCACGGGGTCGATATGCCTTTGGCGTTGGTTGCAAATGAAGCGATAACGGCCAGGGTATGGAAAAGACTGGGATTGACAGAGGAGGAAATCCAGTCTTATTTTGTAGGACCGGCTCATCTGCCTTGGATGCGGATGGGAAATATTTCCCAGATTGACGGTCCTATGCCTGTAGAGTGGCATCAGGATCAAATCGGGTTACAGCATAAAATATTAAAACGGATGAAATTGTTGGGAATGAAACCTATTTGTCCGGCTTTTGCAGGATTTGTACCTTTAGCTTTAAAAAGGCTGTATCCGGATGTAAAAATTATAGAGACTACCTGGGCGGGTTTCCACAACTGGATGCTTTCCCCGGAAGAGGAATTGTTTACCCGAATCGGACAGTTATTTATTGAGGAGTGGGAAAAAGAATTCGGTAAAAATGATTTTTATCTGGCGGACAGTTTTAATGAGATGGATGTACCTTTTCCTCCTATCGGCACCAAGGAAAGATATGACATGCTGGCTTTTTACGGGGAGCAGGTGTATAAAGGCATTAAAGGGGGAAATCCGGATGCTGTTTGGGTTATGCAAGGCTGGATGTTCGGTTATCAGCGGGATATCTGGGATTACGAAACCTTACAGGCTTTGGTCAGTCGGGTCCCGGATGATAAAATGATGCTGTTGGATTTAGCTGCCGATTACAATAAAAATGTATGGGGGAATGGGATGAATTGGGATTTTTACAAAGGTTTTTTCAATAAACTGTGGGTTTACAGTGTTATCCCGAATATGGGTGGTAAGACGGGAGCTACCGGCATTCTTTCATTTTATGCAAACGGACATCTGGAAGCATTGAATTCTCCGAACCGGGGTCATTTGTTCGGTTTCGGTATGGCACCGGAAGGAACGGAAAACAATGAAGTTGTGTATGAAATGATTTGTGATGCTGGCTGGAGTTCTTCGGAAATTGAAGTGAAACAGTGGCTGAAAGACTATTCTTTGTGTCGTTATGGAAAAAGTTGTCCGGAAATGGACGAAGTCTGGGACGGGCTTTGTAAATCCGTTTACGGTACCTTCACCGATCATCCCCGTTTCCTTTGGCAATTGCGGCCTGGGCGTTCCGGAAAAGGGACTGTCAATACGGATTCTACTTTTTACCGGGCAGTGGAAAAAATGGCAGATTGTGCTTCTAAAATGGCGGGGAGCCCGTTGTTTGAGGCAGACTTTTTGGAAATGACCGCTTTTTATTTGGGAGGGAAAATGGAGGCATTGGCCGGTGCTATCGGAAAATCATATCTCTATGGGAATACGGCAGATGCTTTAAAAATGCAAAAACAGTTTGAAGAACTGGGATTTGGATTGGATTCATTGCTGGAGTCTCATCCGGTATACCGTTTGCAAAGATGGATTGATTTTGCCCGGAAGCACGGAGATACGGAAAAACTGAAGGATTACTACGAAATGAATGCCCGGAGGATTGTCACCATCTGGGGACCTCCTGTAAGCGATTATGCCTGTAAACTTTGGTCCGGCTTAATCCGGGATTATTATATGCCCCGTTGGCAGGAGTACTTCCGTTGTAAGGCAACAGGCAGTAAATACGATTTGGCTCCTTGGG
This sequence comes from Bacteroidota bacterium, assembly GCA_023400335.1. Lineage (GTDB taxonomy): Bacteria > Bacteroidota > Bacteroidia > Bacteroidales > Marinifilaceae > Culturomica. Next base: position 5,060 of record JAEXFF010000223.1, on the reverse strand, counting down.
AAAGTGAATGGGTGACCCGGAAAAAAGGAGTTACGCCTCTTACTCCTTATGCTGATCCGGTAAAGGCAGCTATCCGTTGGATGAAAAAAGCAAAAGAAGTGGAAACATTTAAAGAAGAAGAAACTGTAATCGGCTATTGGACTCCTTCTGACGTTTCTACAGAGTGGAAAGAAGTGATTTACAATATTCCGGCAGAGAAATTGCCTGTTTTAAGAGGGATATTGTTTGAATATGTAAGAGGAGCTTGTAAGTTGGATATAAGTGAAGTGACGTTGGTTGCTGACGGCAAAGAAGTGTGTAAAGTGGTGCAAAACGGTACAACCGGAGATATAAACCGGGATAATTTCTTCTACTTTAAAATTCCGGAAGGAGCGACTGGAAATAATGAATGTTATATCCGGGCGAAGATACAAAGTGACCGGAATGCTGATTCTTACGGCGAAATACGTATGATTTTAGCGAAAGAAGAAGGGCGATAAAAAATGGGGTTGGTAACAACCCCATTTTTTATTAGCAGTTTCGGATGCAGTGTCAATAACTGATAAATCCGCTTTTGAAAATACTGGATTGGTCGGTTGGCACTAAGATCCCGGAGAACGTCAGGTTATTATTATTCATCATCGGATATACCGTGGCTTGTGCATAGTTGTCGCCATAAGATAAATTGATGATCACCTGTGCCGTAATTGCTGTTCCCATAACATTGAAAGAATACGTAATATTCCCGTGCTTATCTGTTTGCGAACTGATGTTCGAAGGGGTACCTTGTACGGTAATCCCTCCTAATCCGTTTGGTCCTGCGATACCCGTAAATGCCAATTGTAAATATACTGTGTTCCCTTTGAACTGTATAAAGTTCGTATTGTCGGATACAGGAATGGAGTTTCCTCTTGGTCCGTATAACGTATTAGCCATTAATACCCAATTATTGTCTTTCAGAGCCTGAACAGCAGCATTGAAAGCTTGTTGATTGGCAACTTGTCTGGCATGCCGTCTCTGATCTCTTTTGGCCTGACGTATTTGTTTTTTAGTCAGTTCCTGGGTGTGAGTCTGGATTTGCGTTTGTGCTAAAATTTCTGTAGCTGGCATCATAAACATACCCATAAGTAAAAGTAAAAATAGTTTTTTCATGGTAGGTAATTTAATTAGTTATTAAATTTTTATATCCGGGGCCTGTAGGGCTGGACACTCATCCGATTATTAATTTATGCTCATATACGCAAAAAATAAGCCATGAGTTTATAAGGATTAATTAAAAAAGACTAAAATTAAAAAAGGAGACTTTGACTGGCTAAAAAAGAGAGTTACCGTTTTCTTTTATCCATTTAGCCTGGACGGCAGGTAATGAATAGGAATTTTTTTTGACGAATTGATAGAATATAAAGTTTTACTTGTTACTGATCCCGGCTGGAAATAAAAAATTGTATATCAATAAACAGTGAATATTTTAATTTCCATATTCCTATTCTTATGTAAATGGAAATAAACCGGATAGACATGAGTGTTAAATATTGTCTAAAAATACTCAAAAATATCTTAAAAAATGGACTGGTATTGATTTAATTTCATTAATTTTGAGATTTCAACTAATATTTATAAATATAATTAAAATCTTTTTTATGAAAGCACTTAAACAGTTGGCAACGGGTTTATTTGTTGTCGCATTTGTCTTGTTTTCAGCTTGTTCTGATGATGACGATATACGTCTTCAGTTATCCGCAACAAGTTGTGCCTTTGGTGCTTCGGGTGGTGACCAAACTATTTCGGTTGTGACGAGCGGTTTCGATTGGGATATTCTCGTTTCGGGCGGGGATACGGACTGGTTTACTGTAACGAAGAATGCTGATGGTATTTTAATTCATGCTCCTCAGAACGCGGGTCCATCGGTTAAAAAGACTTCTGTGTTGATTACGGGTAGCATAAGCGCGGCTATTGAAGTCGTTCAGTTAGGTGCAGGTGCTTCGGAGCCTGTTTTAACGCTGGTTCCTTCAGACAAAGCATTTGGATTTGATTCTTACGGAGGAACTCTTACCTTGACAGTTTCTTCGAATTATCCTTGGTCGGTAAATTCAGATGCTGACTGGTGTGAGGTAACTTCCGGCAAGGAAACAAATACTTTGACACTGAGTGCAGGTGAAAATAACGGTGAAAAACGGACTGCCCGGATTTCTGTAACGGCAGGGCCTTCAGATAATTTACAAACAATTGAATTGACAATTACCCAATATACAGTTGCTGAAAATCCTTATCTGGCTATGGTAGGAGAATGGGAGTTGTATTCCAATCAATGGGTATTCGGGAATCAGACGCTGGGAGCTGGAAGCCATGCAAACTTTACGATTCAAGAAGAAGTGGCAAAGGATAAGTATTTTATCCAGGATCTGATTCTGGAGGGTATGCAACTGGAAGTTTATTATAATCCGGAAGACGGTAGTATGAGTATTCCGTTGGGAGGTTATGTTGGGATGAGTACGAACGGTTTGTATGCCTGTTATCTTTGTGCGACAAATATGATGACAGGCAATGCTAAGTCAACTATGATTACCGGAACTCTTTCGGCTGATCATAATACGATTACTTTGAGTGGTTTTGAAAACGGTTACGGTTTAGGTATTATTGGAAATGACGGATATAATTTGGCCAAATTCAATGATCTTTATTACGCTACGGGTACGGAGATTTCTTTTAAGAAGCGGGGAGCTGGAGCGAAAATGGCAGATCATTATTTTGTCATTCCGGAAAAAAAAGAGATTCCTGGCAACGATCGGTCTGCTGCTTTGAACGGAAAAATGACTTCAACTTTTTCTATACGGTAACCTTTATAAAAGGAAGTTATATGAATTTAATCAATTATTAGGTTATGAATAAATTAACATACATTGTCATATCGGTATTCGTTTTGCTGTTTGCAGGATGTAACAACGAAGGAGATAAGCTGGTCGACATTACAGGGCAGGACGTTTCTCTTTCTGTTTCCTCTACAGATGCGAATGTACAAATTGAGGAAGGTGGGTTGGAAGGAACTGTGGTTTTCAAAACGATGGGGGGAAAGTCCCGTATCACAGTAGAAACCAATCAACGAACGTGGACCGTTGAAAAGGGAGACAGTCCCTGGTTAAAAATAGAGCAAGATGCCACAGGTCTTACTTTTTCGGTAGAGGTAAATAGTGGGGAGGAGACATTGAATACAACGGTTACTGTTATAGCTGGAAGTGGTGAAAAAGCAGTAAAAGCAGTGTTAGACGTAAATCAAAGGGCTTCCGGAGATCCTGAACTTACACTGGAGGAAAATAAAGTTGTCTTTACTCCTCAGAATCTGGAACCTCGTAGAATAAAGGTAAACACAAAAGAAGAATGGTTTTTCGAAACAAAGTCACCTAGTTTTTGGTTGTTGATTGAAAAAGAGGCAGATAATACGTTGGTATTAACGCCTGATCCGAACGCTACGGTGGCAAATGATACCCTTGTTGTAAAAGTGACAGCCGGATATGGAAAATTAGCTGCTACAGAAGAATTAGTAGTAATCAATGAAGCAGTTCCTGTAATTTTATTCCAGCCGGATCAGCTTGTATTTTTGAAGTCAGGAGGTAAAGATACCGTATTGGTAGCAGCGAATCAGCCCTGGCAGTTGGGAGAAATTACAGAGAGCTGGATAAAAGCCGTTGCTGGAAAAAACCACATTGAAGTAACTGTGGAAGAAAATACGGGTGAAGATCAGCGGAATTATCGGATTCCGGTTATTTGTGGGACAGGGGAAAATGTAACGATAGGAAATATAGATATATCACAGTGGAGTAAAGAAGACGATTTATTGATTCTGGAATATACGATAACTTCCCCCAATACTTATATTACCTTACCGCTTCTGGGAACTGTCAATTGTACAGTCAACTGGGGTGATGGGTCAGCAGAAGATGTGAATACTGTTAAGCCGACTCATCGTTATTCTGCAGCCGGTGTTTATCAGGTAAAAATTTCTGGTACAGTGACAGCTCTTAGCAATTCAAATTTGAATGCAAGTGCTAAATTATTGACACGGGTAATTAACTGGGGACGTACAGGTTTGACCAATATGGAGAGTGCAATGGAAAAATGTACTAATCTTGTTGCTATTGCCGGAGATGATTTTCAGTCTTTTGCTGAAGTAATTTCTTTTGAATCGGCTTTTAGTGAATGTACTTCTTTACAGGAAATACCGGCTAATTTGTTGCAGTATGCTTCTAAAGCTACCTCTTTCAGATATATCTTTGCTGCTAGCAGTGGGACAGGTACTATGTTGAAAGAAATACCAGCTGGTCTGTTTGATAATTGTGTGAATGGAGAGAATTTTGGCGGATTGTTCTGGGGAAATACAATTCTTTCTAGTGTTCCGGAAGGGTTGTTTGATAATATAAAGAAAGCGAAAGACCTGAGTTATACTTTCTATAAAACGGGTATTACTACTGTACCGGCCAAGTTATTTTCTAATTGTAAACTGGCTGAAAATTTTAATAGTGCTTTTGCATACTCTTCTTTGGTGCAAGTGCCTGTAACCTTATTTCAAGGATGTGAAAACGCGCAGGATCTGGCCAGTTTGTTTTCCAATTGCACGCAGTTGAATAGCATTCCGCAGGGATTGTTTGCTGGATTGACAAAAGTAACGAGTTGTAGTTACATGTTCTCCTATTGTACGTCCATACAGACTGTTCCTGCTGATCTTTTCGCTTCTATGACGGAAGTAGTAAATGCTAATATGATATTTAACGGTTGTTCCTCTCTTATGACCCTACCGGCTGGCTTGTTTGATTCGTTTACGAAGTGTACTGTTTATTCTGGGGCTTTTCAGAATTGTACATCTTTAAAGACTGTTCCTGCCGGTTTATTTAAAAATAGTCCGTTAGTGAATAGTCTTGCCCGGGTATTTAAAGGTTGTGCTGCACTTGAAACGGTGCCGGCAGATATATTTAATTGTCCGGAGCTCTCCAAAACTAAAAATTCAGCTAGTTTATTTGAAGATTGTTCCAATTTGACTTCTGTACCTGAAGGTTTGTTTGATTCGTTTACTGAAGTTACCGGTTTTG
>JAEXFF010000014.1 GCA_023400335.1 Bacteroidota bacterium | reverse complement strand
GTGCTGAATTATTCCTGAGCCCGATGGGGATCTCTTTTGTTTCTAAAGTTGCACCTCCCAAATACAAAGGTTTAATGCAAGGTTTCTGGTTTGCAGCTACTGCCGTAGGGAACTATCTCGTCAGCCTTATCGGTTACCTCTGGGAAAAAGTAAGTCTGGTGACCTTGTGGGGTATCCTGATTGCCTGTTGTGCTGTTTCAGCCCTGTTCATTTTCTCTATCATGAAACGACTGGAAAAAGTAACCCGGGAATCGGAAGAGCAATTAAAAGCTGCAGAAGAAGCACAGAGAAATAAAAATAAAAAATAAAAAACGGTAAAAAAGCGGTCTTCAGGCCGCTTTTTTCAGCTTTAGCAGATTGTTCTGTCAAGAGCTAAAAGCGGAACAATAAATATTTCTTTGCCGGGAAATTAAATTTTCCGGCAATACCTGCAATAATAAACCAACGAACCGGAGAAGCAGACGTATATATTCCTTCTGTTTTATACCCTGAGCTAATTCCCGGACGGATTCAGGATTTCCGTCATCTCTTTTATGAGTTGAAATACAGGAAGGAAGAGGGGGCTTAAGGTAAAAAGGATACCCACACCGGGAGGAGGAAAAATTTAATGGATTCTGTTATGGAAAAGAAAGGAAATATCGATCTCAGTAGATCTTGTTATGGGGAAGTGAAGAAGAATGTCTATCCCCTGGTCATTTTGCCCTGGGGAGCGACAGAACCTCACAACCAACATCTTCCGTATCTGACAGATTGTATTCTGTCTCATGCGCTAGCCATAGATACGGCACAGCAAGTATGGGAGGCCCGGCAAATCAGCTGTATGGTCCTGCCTCCCGTATGGATGGGTTCACAAAATCCGGGTCAACGGGACTTATTGTTTTGTATCCACTCCCGTTATGAAACACAAAAGGCTATTTTAACCGATATCGTAGCCTCCCTTCGTCAGCAGGGATTACGCAAAATGCTTATCCTCAACGGACACGGAGGCAACAACTTTAAAAACATGATCCGGGATCTGGCAGTAGACTATCCGGATTTCCTCATTGCCACCACCGAGTGGTTTACTATTGTGCCACCGGATTCCTTCTTTGAAGAAAAAGACGATCATGCGGGTGAACTGGAAACTTCTGTTATGCTGCATTATCATCCGGAATGGGTAAATATGGAATTAGCCGGTACAGGGGAAAGTTATCCTTTTTCCCTGCCCTCCCTCAATGAAAAAATAGCCTGGGTTCCCCGCAACTGGCAGAGGGTAACCACAGATACAGGTATCGGGAATCCGGGGAAAGCTACCGCAGCAAAAGGGAAACGTTATGCCCAAGCTGTCACCGGAAAGCTGAGACAGCTTTTTACGGAACTGGCACAGGCGGAAGATATCTATTCAGGAGGTTTTCCTCCTGCATTTTAACGAAATAAGCAAAGCAGATGCAGATACAGCCGTAACTCCGGGAGAAAATTTGTATTATTTGCCCAGTTTACTATATTTGCAAAATAACGAAAGGAGAAATATGTTCTTAAAAATTGCACATTCCTTTGCTGCAAAGCTAAATTTATATATTCTATCTTTTCTGATTGCATTATTTATAGCAGGATTTGGTACATTTTATCATGTCGCCTCCCAATATATTGAAAAACAAACCTATCAGAAAATATCCACGCAAGCAGACGAAATCAATTTCCGTGTATCCCGCCTTATGCGTACAATTGAAAAGATTCCGGAAAATCTGGGCCGTTTACTTCCAACCTATGTAACACATCCGGATTCTATATTCAGTATTACCCGTCAGGTTGTAAAAAATAACAGTGAGGTATTCGGGTGCGCAATAGCCTTTGAACCGAACTATTTCCCTTCCAAAGGGGCTCACTTCGCTCCTTACTCTTATATGAAAGGAGACAGTGTAGTGACTACCCTTATCGGGAATAATTACGATTATTATCAGAAAAACTGGTACAAACTTTCCAAAGAAAGAAACCAATCCCGATGGACACGCCCTTACCACGAACTGTCTTCAGCGAATATCATTACCTCTACATACTCCGTACCCTTACGGGATTCCAAAGATCAGATCATCGGTATTTTTTCGGTAGATCTCTCCCTGAACTGGCTGACGGAATTAATCGATTCCATTAAACCCTATCCGGACAGTTACATCATTATCATCAACCGGGAAGGACGTTTTATTCTTCATCATCAGGATTCACTGCAAACCGGTCTGGAAGACAATATTTTTAATCAGGCTTATCAAATGCCGGATACTTCTATTATCGGTATATCCAAACGGATCGCCAATGGCGAAAAAGGGAAAGCAACTTTTTTTGATCATAACGATAAATCCTATATTTTTTATTCTCCGGTAATCGGTACAGAATGGTGTATGGCAACTATATGTCCTTACAAACATGTTTATGAGGGCTTAAACCGTTTTAATCTGATTATCTCTTTGCTCTTCGTATGTTTTCTGATTTTAGTTTGCCTGATCTGTACACTTACCGTCCGGAGAATCACCAAACCATTAAAAAATTTTGCCCTGACGACAGCTTCCATTGCCGAGGGAAATTTCAATACCCCCCTGCCCCCGATCCGATCGAAAGACGAGATGCAGGAATTACATTCCGCTTTTAGTGAAATGCAAAAAAGGCTGGCCAATTATATGCACAACCTGGAAAAGACAACGGCCGTAAAGGAAAAAATGGAAAGTGAACTCCGCATTGCCCACGACATCCAAATGAGTATGCTACCTAAAGATTTTCCCCCTTTTCCGGAACATTCCAATATCGATTTTTATGCAATTATTCATCCGGCACGACAGGTAGGCGGAGATTTTTACGACTTCTTTATATCGGGAGACGATCTCTATTTTGCCATCGGAGATGTCTCCGGTAAAGGGATTCCGGCTTCTTTACTCATGTCTTATACCATCAGCCTGCTGCGTTCCTTCTCTTCCAAACCGGCCTCTTCTTCCGAGATTGCCCGTTTTCTGAATAACCGAATTACGGAAAGAAATGAAGCCGATATGTTTGTTACTTTTTTTATAGGAATTCTCAATTTAAAAACCGGGAAACTCAAATATTGTAATGCCGGACATATGCCCCCTGTCATCACTTACCCGGACCGGACTTCGTCTTTCTTCGACATACATGCTGAACTCCCCCTGGGAATACTGAAAGATTATCCCTATCAGGAATACACCTATACCTTTTCCTCCGGTTCAGGCATACTCTTGTATACAGACGGTGTCACAGAAGCTGAAAATGCAAAAGGAGCCTTTTACACAAAAGAACGGCTGCTACAGATTATCCACCAAAACCGGGCCCAACACCCCCGTGAATTTCTTCAGAGGATTATAACCGATATACAATCACACGTACAAACTTACGAACAAAGTGACGACCTGACCCTTTTTACGCTTATATATGGAGAAGAATGGAACCTGCCGGAGAAAAAAGAATCTTAACTTTAAATTTTGTTCCGAAAAAATAATTCCGTTCTTTGTCAGAATAAAAAAAAAGATTACTTTTGTGCCGTTGAAATAAGGCACAACCATTGTTCAATGGTGTAATGGCAGCACAACAGATTCTGGTCCTGTTAGTCAAGGTTCGAATCCTTGTTGAACAACACACTTTCTGAAACAAAAAACCACTGAAATTTCAGTGGTTTTTTCGTTTGAACTTTCTCTTCCTCTCTATCAAAAATTTCATACCGTCCGGGCAAACCG
>JAEXFF010000114.1 GCA_023400335.1 Bacteroidota bacterium | reverse complement strand
ATACATAGGACTACCGGTTTTGATGATACGATCCGGGCGAAGTCCTTCTGCCAACAAATATTCGCGTGCAATATCAGAATAACAAAGATTAATGTCAGCTGTATGATCTACAATCTTACGATTATTCTCCTCAGGCACTCTTTGATCAAAACAACGATTTCCTGCTTCCATATGAAAAATCGGGATATGCCGTTTCTTCGCCGCAATGGCACAAAGACAGGAATTCGTATCGCCCAGCACCAGAAAAGCATCGGGTTTTTCCTGCTCTAACACCGGATCGATATTGATCAGAATTCGTCCAGCAGTTTCAGTAGCATTTTGTCCAGCCGCATTTAGAAAATAATCCGGACGTCGTAATCCAAGATCTTCGAAAAAGACTTCGTTTAGTTCGAAATCGTAATTCTGACCAGTATGCACTAGCACATGATCGATAGCCGGACTCGTATCCAGTTTTTGCAAAACACAAGCCAACCGGATAATTTCTGGCCGGGTACCGACGACCGTTAACACTTTCAGTTTCTTCATTTTTATATGTTCTTATATTTATTCGGAAAATATATTCGCTTTAAAATCAAATAAGCGACCCTTATGTTTTTTCCCTAACCATAAAACAATTCATTATTCGCTTCCGATAATATTATAACTGATTTTCAAAAACAAACGGCATCAATAAAGTAATAAAAATATACATTATCGGAATGAGTATAAACAGGATAAGAATATTTTATGTAGCTGCCATAGTTATCCAAATAACTATAATAAGCAACTATATCACCTCCACTATTCCACGGTTTCGAAATATGTATCGGGCCTGCAAGGATCAAAATATTCGTTGCACCACATCAGAGTCACGAGATCTTCCGTCTGAGACAAATTGATGATATTATGTGTATATCCGGGAAGCATATACACGGCCTCTATTTTCTTTCCACTAACCTTAAAATTTAATACTTCTTCGGAATCTATTCGTCGTTGCTGAATCAACGCCTGTCCACTCACAACGATGAAAATCTCCCATTTCGTATGGTGCCAGTGTTGCCCTTTAATCACTCCGGGTTTACTAATATTTACGCTAAATTGACCACAGCCAGCTGTCTTCAGCAGCTCTGTGAATGATCCCCGTTGGTCTACGTTCATCTTCAGCGGAGAAATCACCTTTTCCTTCGGCAGATAACTGAGATAAGTGGAGTAGAGTTTCTTAGCAAAGCTTCCCATAGGTATCTCTGGCATCAGTAAAGTCTGCGGCTGTGCTTTAAAACTTTCCAGCAAAGATACGATCCCGCCAAGCGTAACACGATAAGTAACCGGTACATAGCAATACCTGCCGCCAACCTTCCCTACTGCCTGTATACCATCAAACTCACAGTGATGTTCCTCTCTTTTAAGAACCGCTATCATTTCTTCCACAAGGTCATCTATATATAATAGCTCAAGTTCTGCTTTCGGATCGTTGACCTGTATGGGAAGATCATTCGCGATATTATTGCAGAATGTCGCCACTACACTGTTGTAATTCGGACGGCACCATTTTCCGAAAAGATTCGGGAACCTGTAAACAAACACTTCCGAGCCAGTTTCTTTAGAATAGTCAAAGAAGAGTTCCTCGCCCGCAAGTTTGCTCTTTCCATAGTCACTCTCTGCATACCGCCCAATAAGAGTCGCCTGAATGGAACTTGAAAGCATTATGGGACAACTGTTTCCGTACTTCTTCAAGGTGTCCAGTAATGTAGATGCGAACCCAAAATTTCCCTTGTAGAATTCCTCATTGTCTTTTGGCCGGTTGACACCTGCCAGATGGAAGACAAAATCGCATTCTCGGCACCACTTATCAAGTAAAAGGGAATCCGTATCCATATCATATTCATATATTTCGTCAATCTTCACCTCCGCATAATAGCGTGCCTTTCCGTCCCGAATATTTTTCAGTTGGGCACACAGATTCCTTCCTACAAAGCCTTTCGCCCCGGTAATTAATATTTTCATATCTGTATTTTTGGATGGTTTATTTACGACCTATTAAAAAATTTGATGACCACTGAAAAAGTCCTCATTGTAATTAAATGCTTATTCCGAACGGATATCTCTGGCCTTCTGTTTGGGCAACAAACCCAGATCCTCACGAATAAATCTCAAACGCATAAGCTGTTCCTTCATGCCCTCTACATTTAGCCGTTTTGTGTTGTGGCTATGATAGTCTTCAATTACCGTAATCTTTTCATCACCATCTTTAAAAAATTTATCATAATTCAGATCACGTGTATCGCAAGGAATCCTGAAATAGTTTCCCAAATCTATCGCACGCGCCATCTCTTCCCGTGTTACTAAAGTTTCATAGAGTTTCTCCCCATGACGGGTACCAATAACTTTTACCTCGGTCTCGCCATATTTCGGATCAACCTTGCTATAAATTTCCTTCAATGCTGTTGCCAAGGTTTCTAAGGTCGCAGCAGGAGCTTTTTGTACAAACAAATCACCATTGTGACCGTGCTGGAAAGCATAGATGACGAGATCCACAGCATCGTCCAATGTCATCATAAAACGGGTCATATTCGGATCAGTAATGGTAATCGGTCTCCCCCCTTCCATCTGTTCTACCCATAACGGAATCACCGAACCACGCGATGCCATTACATTGCCATACCTCGTACAACAGATTGTGGTATGTGCACCTTCACCGAGTTCCCGTCCCTTAGCAATCGCTACTTTCTCCATCAAGGCTTTTGAAATTCCCATAGCGTTGATCGGGTAGGCAGCCTTGTCTGTCGAAAGAACCACTACATTCTTTACTCCATGCTCAATAGCCGAAAGCAATACGTTTTCTGTACCCTCCACATTGGTGCGCGTCGCCTCTATCGGGAAAAACTCGCAACTTGGTACTTGTTTTAATGCTGCAGCAGAAAACACATAATCTACCCCACGCATAGCTATATCCACCGATGTCTTATTGCGCACGTTACCGATATAGAATTTCACTTTAGGATTTTGCAACTGATGACGCATATCATCCTGCTTCTTCTCGTCTCTGGAAAAAATTCTTATTTCTTTGATATCGGAGTCCAAAAACCGTCTTAGCACGGCATTACCGAAAGATCCTGTGCCTCCTGTTATCAGCAGGACTTTGTCTTGAAAAACACTCATGATAATATAACTGTTTAATTATGTAATTTCAGATGATTTAAAAATTCGACCAGGCCTTCCGTCGCTTTCTCTGCGGTGAAATGATTTAAGACAAATGCTCTACCTCGTCGAGCTACGAATTCAGCTTCCTGATAGTGTTCCAGAATATAGTCCATTTTTTCAGCAAAATCGGATGGATCACAAGGACGTGCTAACCAGACTTCCTTTCCATGACTGACATACTGAGAAATTTCTCCTACATCTGTAAAAAGTGACGGAGTTCCAGATAACAAATACTCTCCAAGTTTTGTCGGGAAACCACCTTGTGCCCGCTTCGTTTGCGGTTGAGAGGAAACAAGTAATGTAGCCGAAGCCAGAATTTCAGGAACACGATTACTGGAAACGCAGCCCATAAATTCTATGTATTTTTCAACTTTTAATTCCGTTACCAATCTCGTAAGCGATTCGTTTTCGGGGGTCCTGGGACCGTATATCCGAAAAATAAGTGTAGGGAATTTCTTATGAATCAACGCAAAAGCTCGGATAATATTATCTACGTTATCTTTAGCCAATTCTAGGTTTCCCATATAACAGACGTAATTCGCATCTCTCTTCTCTATCGAACTTAAATTTTGAAATCGTTTTTCATTGACTATAGTGGAAAGCAAATATGTAGGTAATGAATATATATTATTATAATAATCTTTCAAACCTGCCGTCATAAGTATCCTAGCAACTAAAAAACGGGATATAAAACGGTAAAATTGATATTTCACTCGAGGAATAGCTTCTTTCAACCGCTCCCGAATGGGAATCGGATATTCATCTCCGATAAATATGAGACGTAATCCCATCCAATACAATGGAAGGACAAACACAGACAGATTAAGTACGGAATCGAAACTCAAAAAAACATAATCGACAGGATGTTCCCTATTCAGTTTTGCAATCAACCGGATCGATCGATACATAGAAATTATATTGTCATATATTCTCCTCTTAAACCTGTTCCGACTCCCTGCCCGATGATAGGCATAGATATAGTGGACTCCCTCCACTGTTCCAGAATCCGGATAAACCTCCGCATCCGGTGCTACATGACTATAATTCACTATATCGACATGTATTCCATGGGCTTCCAGCCCAGAAGAATATGCAATAATCCGTGTCGTAGCTGCCATGCCGATTGGAAAAGGATAACCAGCCAATACAACTACGCGTTTAGTTTCCATTTTTTACTCTATTCAAAAATCGTAATAGATTTCTACTGATAATACGGTAATCAAACGTATTGTAAAGATACTTTCGTCCCGTTTCTCCCACAGCCAATGCAGACGCGTAGTTATCAAGTATCTGACTCAAAGCAACTGCATAGGCTTCTGGATCTTCGGGCGGAACGATGTAAGCGTGAACCTCGTTTTGTATATATCGGGATATTTCGCCAACATCCGTCAATAGGACTGGTTTACCTGTGGCCAGATATTCGCCCAGTTTGGTTGGAAACCCTCCTTCTGCACGCTTAGTGTCTGGTTGAGACGAAACCAATATAGTAGCATTATATAAAATATTGGGTACCATAAAAAAATCGACCCGGCCTTTCAGAAAAACACGGGTAGAAAGTTCTTTTCGGACAATAAGAGTTTCGATTTTCATTCTGTCAGCAGCAGCAGGTGAGCCGTATAAATGTAAATCAACCTTCGGATAACGATCGCATATACGCGCAAATGCCTCGATTATATTATCAACATTATCCTTTGATAACTCCATATTACCCATATAACAGAGATATTTTCGCTCAATCGGCATTTGTAAACAATCTGAAAATCTGGATGTATCTGTAATCGTTGGCATCACATGGGTAGGAATCCTCCCCGACAAATTAAAATACCGTTCTAAGCTTTCTGTCATAAAAACAGCCCCTTTCACATGCAATAGAATAAAATTATATGCGTACTTTTTCCATCTTGGTATCTTGTTTTTCAGAAATATCCGGATCGGTTCCGGATATTCGTCAGTAATGAAAATAGGAGCTATCCGGATCAAATGACAAAAGGGGATAGCCAGATATAACAATGACAAATAATCGTTCGCAATGAACAGAAAATCTATTTTCTTCCTTTTCGACTCTCTATAAATGCAATAGCAAGTTCTTATTTTATTGTATAACTTAATTCCTATGATCCTGCTCAACTTAGATTTACCGAATTTTCTTCCATTCGGATAATGGTATAGTATTC
>JAEXFF010000081.1 GCA_023400335.1 Bacteroidota bacterium | reverse complement strand
CTGCCGACAGGGTACGTTGTTCCATCTTGTGAAAAATCGTCTGTACATCGACAAATTTTCTTCTCCGCATATCGAAATCCACTCCTGCTCTTAAAAACTCTTCCGCCAGCAACGGAATATCAAAGCGGTTGGAATTATAACCGCCCAGATCACAACCTTCAATATAACGGGCCAATTCCTTAGCAATGCTTTTGAAGACCGGACATTCTTTTACATCCTCATCATAAATACCGTGTATAGCCGATGCTTCCTTTGGAATAGGCATTTCCGGATTTACCCGGATGGTTTTTTGCTCCTCTTTTCCATTCGTATATATTTTCAATACGGATATTTCCACAATCCGGTCTTTGGCAATATTCACACCAGTTGTTTCTAAGTCAAAAAATACGATTGGATTAGCTAAATTCAGATTCATTTTAAAATTTTATTGCAAATTACAGGACGAATGGTTGAAAAACAGAACAGGTTAAAAGATCACGTATAAGGTCATCTTTTAACCTGTTACTTATCCGGAGAGGTTTACACCATCATAGGCATTAATAACATCAGTAAATCCTCCTCCTGATCCTCGTTTTCAAAAGGCAGGAACAAACCGGGACGTGTAGGATCCGACAACTCTAAAACCACATTTTCCGATTCGATATTCGACAGAATTTCCAACACGAAAGGAGATTTGAATCCAATTGCAATCGGTTCCCCCTCATACTGGCAATTAAGCGTTTCATGACCAGACATTGAATAATCGATATCCTGAGCAGAAATAGTAATCTTATCTCCTCCCAATTCAAACTTTACCAGATTGCTGGCTTGATTTGCCATAACAGACACCCGGCGTAAAGAATTATACAATTCTTTTTTCTCGATAATAACTTTTTTAGGATTATTCTGAGGTATTACGGAATTATAATTGGGGAAACGTCCCTCTACCAAAGTAGAAGTCATCTTATAATTACCGAAAACAAAACAAGCCATTTTCTCATTGAAAGCAATCTGCAGAGGAGCATCGTCTTTCGGCAAAATATTTTTCAACATCAAAGCCGGTTTTTTGGGCAATATTAAAGAATGCTGCCCATTTTCACTTCTCCCGTCAAAACGTTTGTAACGTACCAATTTATGAGCGTCTGAAGCCACAAAGGTGAAATTATCCTCATTCATTTCAATTAAGATACAATTCATAACGGGCCTCAAATCGTCATTGGCAGTAGCAAAAATAGATTTTACAATACCATCCAGCATTAATCCGCATTTTGTCTCAAAAGAAGTGTTTTCTCCTTCCGGAGTTCCAGGTTTTGGATAATCTTCCGCGCTTTCTCCCCTCACCGAAAATTCTCCTTTTTCCGAGATAATGCGGACTTCATTGGTCGATTCATTGATGTCAAAAGTCAAAGGTTGTTCCGGAAATTCTTTCAGCATATCGAGTAAGATCTTTGCAGGAATCGTAATCTGCCCTTCTTCTTCCAATTGTTCCAACTCGATTTTAGCTTCCATTGTAGTTTCTTTATCGGATGCTGTTGCATACAATAAACCGTTAGTGGCGACTAAAAGGATATTATCCAGAATCGGTTGTACCGGTTTCCCGCCGATCACCTTGCTTACCGCTTGCAAGCGCGTCAGCATAGTATTACTTGATACGACAAACTTCATAGGTTATATTTTTATTAATTATTATTCTGAAATGAACGCCTAAATTAATGTATTTTTTTTTCCCCTTGAAATTTTAAAGACAATTTTTCAACAGAAAAAATAGAAATTGTAAAATAAAATTTCCTTCCTGTCTTGGCAGCTTCCTTTACCTTTGCCTCATAAATATTTCTTTTTTCAATTGCTGTTATTACCCGGAACAATTCCTATTCCACACAGCAGTATGCTGAGGTTTAACAAAAAAGGATACCCTCCTGCTTTTCTCAGCATTTCAGGTATCCTCTTCCTAAAAAGACCAAGCGATTATCCCATAATTTCTTCTACTTCTTCCACCGTAATCGGAATACGGCGATCTCCTAACAAACGGCATCCTTCTTCAGTGATCAGTACATCATCTTCCAGACGGATACCACCAAAATCTTTATAAGTTTCGATCTTATCATAATTCAGAAATTCTTTATGCATTCCTTTTCCCCTCCACTGATCAATCAAAGCGGGAATAAAATAGCACCCCGGTTCATCGGTTACCACAAACCCCGGCTCTAAACGGCGTCCCATACGTACAGAGGATGTCCCGAACTGGTTAACGGGGCGGGTTTCTGCGTCATATCCCACATATATCTGTCCCAAATCTTCCATATCGTGTACGTCCAATCCCATCATATGTCCCAGTCCATGAGGCATAAATAAAGCATGCGCACCGGCAGCTACGGCCTCCTCTGTATCTCCCTTCATCAGGCCTAAATCTTTTAATCCCTCGGCCAAAACTTTACATACATCCAGATGTACAGAGAGATAAGTCACGCCAGGACGGGACAACTCTAACGCTTTGTTATTACAATTCACTACGATGTTGTAGATATCTTTTTGACGGGCAGAGAATTTCCCATCCACAGGTACAGTACGGGTAAAATCGGAGCAATAATTCATATTATTTTCAGCACCCGCATCTGTCAGCATCATTCGTCCTTTTTGCAGGATCTGGCTGTGATTATGATTGTGTAGCGTTTCGCCGTTCTGAGAAAGAATGACAGGGAAAGATACCATGCTCCCATAAGAAGCGGCTATACCTTCTATCAAACCTGTAATATACTGCTCCTTTATTCCGGAACGGCAATTCCGCATGGCAGTAGTATGCATTTCATAACCAATATTGCAGGCCTTCGTAATCTCGTCTATTTCACACGCTTCCTTTACAGAGCGTAAAGCCACTACTGCCTGAATTAATTCGACAGAAGCATACTGTTTGAGAAGAGAATGATGTATACCCAGCAGATCTTCCAGCAACAACATATTCTGATAGCGATAAGGAGGCAGGAAATGAATTTTCCGCCCTTCTGCAATAGCCTGACGCAACATTTCAGCCAGCTTTGTAAACGGCCGGGTATTGGTAATCCCGACAGAAGCACCTAATTCTTTTACCTTCGGCTGAGGACCCATCCAGATAATATCGTCCATATCCACATCATTCCCGAAAAGATATTCTTTTCCGCTCTCTACATCCAATACTCCGGCAAATCCCGGCATATTCAAACCAAAGAAATATAAAAACGAACTATCCTGACGGAATTTATAAGTATTATCCTTATAATTGGCCGGAGCCTCGCCGTTTCCTAAAATAAGAATTAACCCTTCCCATACTCTCTCCCGCAATTCTTTCCTTCTGTTTTTGTAAACACTTGCTTCAAACATACGATTTATTTTTAATGATTAATTTTTACTTATTATCTCTGCCATATCATTTCATTCCCCTGCGTTTCCTTCCACTCCGAAACAGCTCACAAGATAACCAAATAAACCCGAAAATAAAATACCAATTTATACCTAAAATTCCATTTCAAGATTATTTAATCGCATTGCACTGCATTTGGATACCGCATCCGACGGACGAATTTCGCAACGGTGCCATTTTCCTGCTTCCAAGCGGAAAGGTTCCATTTCCAATTTATAAACCTTATATTTTTCTTCAGGTTTGATACTAAAACAGATTTTTTTCTCAAATCGGTTGTATAATTTAATAATCAGCCGGTTTTTCCCCTTTTGTAAGGGTAATACTACATATTCCTTATTATACCGTTTTCCTTTTTCTGAAAGGTGAGCCGTAATTTCCCGCCCATTCAGCAGCACTAAAATTCCGTTTCCGCTTCCCAATTCAACCGGTACACATTGTGCTTTCCCGGATTCTATCTCCGTATATAAAAACAGAGACTTTCTCTCCCGCACCGGCAACTCGCTTATTATTCCATACCGGAAACCGGCTAACTTCTTCCACCCGTCTTCCTCCGGTTTTTCAGGGATTTCCCGTATTCCGGCCGGAAGGGTACCAAAAACACTGCCGGAAGATTTCATATAAACAGGGCCCCAGTATGTCCCTTTTGCCGAAAGGACACAACTTTCCCGTCCGTCATTCTCCTCCAGAAGCACTTCTTTTTCTATTCCGTCTATCTTTATCTGAATCCGCCTTCCTTTCTCATTATCCGTATAATATAACACAGGCTTCACTTGTTTCTTTACTGTCTGAAATCCCCAGGTATAAGCCACAGTACTCCGGAAACCGGTATAATAATCGATGCAGGAATATGCATACAATGGAGTGGCATTTCCGGATGTCAACCTTTTACCTTTTACTTGACTCTTTACCGGTTCAATTTTCCAACCTTCCTGCATATCCAGACAGATGATGCCCACAGGGCTATCCTCTTGCCAGGCAGGTTCTCCATACAACTGCCATTCTCCTTTTTCCCGGCTAATGCCTACAGCTCCTCCTTCCATATAAGAAGCAGATAAGACCTGTCCCTGCAGCCCCTCTAAACGAATTTTGCTGAGAGGAGCAGATTTATCTGCAAAAATATAAATGCGATTTCCTTTTACGGTGACATCCTGTCCCGGATACAGATATTCAAAAGGATTGGCTTTCACGCCATAAATACTTTCTCCGTATTTTTCAAGCCAAATTCCCATTTTTTCCAATACTTCCTTTTCAAAAGGAACTACGCTTCCATCCCCTTTCGGACCAATATTCAACAAATAATTCCCTCCCCGGCTTACTACTTTAATCAAACTCCGAAGTTTTTCATTTACCTTCTCCTCTGCTTTCCCCCTTACTTGCCAGGAACGGTATCCCCAGGTTTCATTAAAAAAAGATGCAGCTGTTTGCCACGGTACTCCTATTTTATAATCGGGATATTCATTATCTCCCAATACACTGAAATCGCTGCAATCATTCCCCAGCCGCCCGCTTATCATGCAATGCGGTTGCAAAGAGTCCACCAGATGGTAAAGTCCCCGGCTCTGCTCAGGTGTCAGCGATCCCATATCAAACCATATTTCGGAAATATCCCCGTAAGCGGTCATAATTTCCTCTACCTGTTTCAGATTATAAATATAGTGTTCCGGTGTCAGCGGATCGGCATTATGGCTGGAAATAGGATAAGCTTGCGGGAAATGCCAGTCGATCAGTGAAAAATACACTCCAAAACGCATTCCTTGCCGTCGGCAGGCTTCGGCAAGTTCCTTCATTACATCCCGCTTAAAAGGAGTTGCATCCACTACATTATAATCAGTATAACGACTGTGGTACATACAAAAACCATCGTGGTGTTTGGACGTAAACACTATCGACTTCATTCCTGCCCTTCGGGCTAAGGCCACAATAGAATCAGCATTCCAACCGGCCGGATAAAACCGTTCTGCCACAGCCGCATACCAATCTCCGAAAATACCGGCTTGCGACTGAATTTGTTCGCTATAGCCCTGAGTTACAGGTTTCCCGTCCCACACTCCTCCCAATTCAGAATAAATCCCCCAATGAATAAACATCGAAAATTTCTGATCCAGCCATTGTGAATCAGGCTTATTTTTACCATAAGCGCTCCAGGCACACAAAAGAAATAAAAACACTATTTTTTTCATAACCGTAAATTAAATTTGCCAACACCCTTTAATCCGGTATACTTTCATTTTATCCCTGTTTCCAACTGACAGCCAATAAATAATCCGGATAGTAAACAAGCAAAATACATGCTCAGGAGGCCTGCTCCCGTGTATTCTTTTACGGCTATAAAAGTAATTAAATTTCCGATCCTTTGCTCAATCGGGGACGCCTAAACAAAAATGCAGCCAAAGGAGTAGCCAATCCGGCAACCATAACGATCCAGATCCCATAGCGAAGTACAATTTGTTCTCCGTTTATTCCGCTCAGTCTCCCACTCAATTCCAAGGTAGTATCCTGTGCAAAATAAATATCGAACATACGCCATAAAACAACTATTCCGGCTGCTATTCCCAACACGGAAACAACCCAGGTATTTCCATAACTCATATCCAAAGCCGTATTCCGGCGCACACATAAAAATAAAATAATGATAAACATAATAAAAGTAAACCAGCCCGATGTGGAAACCCCGGAGAGATCTCCGATCATTTCTACTCTGTACCAAGGCAAAAAAGTAGAGATGATTCCGGCCAAAGCCAGAATAAATACAATAAATCGTTGTGTACTCATAATTTTATTTTTTATTTACGTCCTTATTCAAATTATCAGAAAAATTCCCATTTAACTGAAAAACTGAACGAAGTATATACGTCCCGGGAAGGGAAAAGTTCGGGATAAAACAAAAGGATTCTCTTTTTCCCTTCAGATGTAAAAAATTATGATGAAAAACAGAAATTTAAAAAATATCTGTTCTTTTTTTTTTGGTAATCGCAATAACAATGAGTACTTTTGGGGGCAAATTCGGAAAGTAAACGTTTCCGAAAGATATATTTATGTGCTTAAAATATGTTTTATAACACAAAATTCAGGAATTAACATACATTATTCATTTAATAATTTATTATCATGACACCAACTCATATTGAACACATCGGCATTGCCGTAAAAAGCCTGGATGAGGCTATTCCTTTTTATGAAAAAGTATTGGGATTAAAATGTTATGCGATTGAAGAAGTAAAGGATCAAAAAGTAAAAACAGCATTTTTTCAAGTAGGCCAAACGAAGATTGAATTACTGGAATCGACAGATCCGGAAGGACCTATCGGTAAATTTGTAGAAAAAAACGGTGGGGGTATGCACCACATGGCTTTTGCAGTAGAAGATGTTGCACAAGCATTAAATGACGCAGCTGCTGCCGGATGTCAATTGATTGACAAAGCACCGCGTGCCGGAGCCGAAGGTTTGCAAATTGGCTTTTTGCACCCGAAATCTACCAACCGGGTATTGACCGAACTTTGCGGAAAAAAATAATACGGTTTTAAAGTTTGATTTCGATAAAGAATTACTGCGATGAACAGCAATTCTTTATTGATTTTTAAGACTTTACAACTTTATAAACATTATAAATTCAATATTATATGATGACTAATCAAGATAAAGTAAAAAAACTGATCGACCTACGTGCGACAGCAAAATTAGGCGGCGGTGAAAAGAGAATCGAATCCCAGCATAAAAAAGGGAAACAAACGGCTCGCGAACGTATTGAAATGTTACTGGATGACGGTAGTTTCGAAGAATTTGATATGTTCGTAACCCATCGTTGTACCAATTTTGGAATGGAAAAGACCAAATTCCTCGGAGATGGTGTGGTAACGGGTCAAGGAACGATTGACGGCCGGTTAGTATTTGTATTTGCACAGGATTTCACCGTATTCGGAGGAGCCTTATCTGAAACATTGGCACAGAAGATTTGTAAGGTAATGGATAAGGCCATGGTTGTCGGAGCTCCGGTTATCGGTCTGAATGATTCCGGAGGCGCCCGTATCCAGGAAGGGGTAACTTCTCTGGCCGGTTATGCTGAAATTTTCGAACGCAATATTTTGGCTTCCGGAGTTATTCCGCAGATTTCTGCTATTTTCGGGCCCTGTGCAGGAGGTGCTGTATATTCTCCGGCACTTACCGATTTTATCCTGATGACAGACGAAACTTCCTATATGTTCGTTACGGGACCGAAAGTTGTAAAAACGGTTACAGGTGAAGACATCAGTACAGAAGATCTGGGAGGTGCCGGGATCCACTCTACCAAATCAGGAGTTGCTCATTTCAAGGTAGAAAACGAAGAAGAAGGTATTCTGATTATCCGTAAACTGTTGTCGTATTTGCCCTCTAACAACCTGGAAGATGCTCCGATGATTGACTGTACAGACCCGATCGACCGTCTGGAAGACAGTCTTAACTCTTTAATTCCGGACAATCCAAACCAGCCATACAATATGCTGGAAGTTATTGAAGCTATCGTCGACCACGGAGAATTCCTGGAAGTACACCGTAACTTCGCTAAAAATATTATTGTCGGATTCTGCCGTATGGGAGGTATGCCGGTAGGAGTTATCGCCAACCAACCGAACTTCCTCGCCGGGGTATTGGATATACAAGCTTCCCGGAAAGCAGCCCGTTTCGTTCGTTTCTGTGACTGTTTCAATATTCCGATCCTGACTTTAGTGGATGTACCGGGATTCTTACCGGGCAGTGGACAAGAATACGGTGGTATTATCATTCACGGTGCCAAATTATTATTCGCATACGGAGAAGCTACTGTACCGAAAGTTACCGTTACTTTGCGTAAATCTTACGGTGGAGCACACGACGTGATGTCCTGTAAGCAACTGCGCGGAGATGCCAATTATGCATGGCCTTCCGCTCAAATTGCTGTTATGGGGGCTTCCGGAGCCATTGAAGTTCTGTATGGAAAAGAAGTAGCTGCTATCAGTAGCAATGAAGAAAAAGCTAAATTTATACAGGAAAAAGTAGATGCTTACGACGAAGCTTTTGCTAATCCTTATCAGGCAGCTTCCTATGGTTATATTGACGATGTGATCGAACCTCGCAATACCCGTTTCCGGGTAATCCGTGCCTTCGAAAGCCTGCGTACCAAAAAAGTGGTTAATCCGCCGAAGAAACATAGTAATATACCGTTGTAAAATTAAAGAATATGACAAGTTTAATTACGCTTTCTACAGATCTGATCAGGGAAGCCGGAGGATACACCATTTCAATTGTGAGTATCATTGTGGTATTTGTTGCACTGGGAATACTGGTATTTATCTTTATGTCTATTCCAAAAATTCTGGAAATGAACATTAAAAATAAATTGAAAAAAGCCGGACATGAGGAACCAGCAAAGAATATTAATGTAGAAGGGAACGTAAATGTAGCAATCGCAATGGGTCTTCACTTGTATTTTAATGAATTACACGATGAAGAAAGTAATATTATTACGATTCACAACGCTCCTAAGCAATATTCTCCCTGGAGTTCTAAAATTTATAGTGTACAAAACCAACCGGTGAAAAAATAAATTAATGATTCATGACCGGTATGGAAATGATCCGGTCACCAATTAATAAGCATATGAAAAAATACAAGTTTAAGATAAACGGTCAAACCTACGAAGTTGAAGTAGGAGAATTCGATGGCTCAAATGCTACGGTTTCCGTAAACGGTACCTCTTACCAAGTAGAAATACAGGGAGAAGAAAAGAAAGCAAAAACTCCTGTTTTGGCTCGTAAACCGGTAGTAAACAAACCGGGGGAAGGTCAGATCAAAAAGACCGAAAGCAGTGGTGCTGCCTACAAAATTAATTCTCCCTTACCCGGAACGATTAAAAAAATCAACGTTAGCGTAGGGGCTACTGTTAAAGCCGGCGAATGTGTGATGATTATGGAAGCCATGAAAATGGACAACAACGTAATGGCTGAAAAAGGTGGTGTCGTACAGGCTATCAAAGTAAAAGAAGGAGATGCAGTTCTCCAGGGCGATACATTAGTAGAAATAGCATAATTCAATAGAATATGAACAGACTTATTTTCATTATGCTATCTTTTTTGTTTGTCGCCTTCAGCGGAAATACCTGCGAAGCATCAAACAGAGGTAGCTTAAAAGACGAGCTTGTCCACGGCAAATGGATGAACAGAGCCGGGGGATATATCCCTAAGGCGATCCGGGCAACGGACTTAAAGCCGGATCAGAAAGCACGGACAGTAGCCCGTTATAAAGTTTATAGTTTTTATGATGACGGAACCTTTACCATGGATTCCATCAAACAGCGTTATACCGGAAAATGGCAGTTGGAAGGGAACAAAGTCATTATGACTTTCAAACCTAAAAAAATTACTGAATTTTCTCCGAATTTAGACCCGAATGCATCCGGCCAGGGCTATGTAACGACTGACGTGATGGTCGATCTGGGTGTCCGTATTGCTACGATGAACGGGAATGTATTGGAATTTTCGGGTGTAGATCAGAATGCATACCACAATTCTGACGCTATGGCGGGGATGAAGAATTTCTGGGAATTTACCGGTTTTCCCAACGCGACTACGGGCAACCTGGTGATGATCATTATTGCCCTGCTCTTTATCTGGCTGGCTATCCGTTTCGATTACGAGCCGATGTTGCTGATTCCCATCGGAATGGGTATTATCATCGGAAATATTCCTTTCTATATGGGAGAAGCCTTTAACCTGAAACTCGGTATTTACGAACCGGGATCCGTTTTGAATATTCTCTATTCCGGAGTGATCAATGGCTGGTATCCGCCTTTGATTTTCCTGGGCATCGGAGCAATGACAGATTTCTCCTCATTGATTTCCAACCCCCGGTTAATGTTATTGGGTGCGGCAGCCCAGCTGGGTATATTCGTAACCTTCCTGGGAGCTTTATGGTTAGGATTTGCTCCCCCCGAGGCTGGTGCTATCGGTATTATCGGCGGAGCCGACGGTCCGACAGCTATTTTCCTTTCTTCTAAATTAGCCAATGGAGTAAACATGCTGGCCGACGGAACTTTGGTGAAAAACCTTATCGGTCCGATTGCCATTGCTGCCTACTCTTACATGGCTCTGGTTCCTGTCATTCAGCCTCCAGTAATCAACCTTTTGACGACTAAACACGAACGGAAAATCAAAATGCGTCCTCCGCGTTCTGTCAGCCGCCTGGAAAAACAACTTTTCCCCATCATCGGTTTGCTATTGACAGCTTTCATTGCTCCCTCAGCTCTTCCGTTGTTAGGAATGCTGTTCTTCGGTAATTTGCTGAAAGAATCGACAGTAACCAACCGTTTGGCCAATACAGCCAGCAATGCTTTGATCGATACAATCACTATGTTATTGGGAGTTACCGTAGGAGCTTCTACACAGGCAGACGTATTCCTGACCAAGGATTCTATTCTGATTTTCGGATTAGGAGCATTCTCTTTTATTATTGCTACTGCCGGTGGTGTACTGGTTGCCAAAATTATGAACTGGTTGTCTCCAAAAAGCAACCCGATCAACCCAATGATCGGAGCCGCCGGAGTATCAGCTGTTCCGGACAGTGCCCGTGTAGTACAAAATATGGGATTGAAAAACGATCCGACCAACTACCTGCTGATGCACGCGATGGCTCCGAATGTATCCGGAGTGATCGGCTCAGCGGTGGCAGCGGGTACCTTATTGAGTTTCTTGATGTAAAACCCTTATTTTATAAACAACTCTCTGTTAAACAGGGAGTTGTTTATTTTTAAACCCTGCATTTCTTTTTCCAGAAAAAGATATAATCCAGCGAATAACGCCCTCCGCCTAACCAGAAAAATAAAATATAAAAAGCCAGATACAGTATTCCCAATTCTTTTATCTGAAAAGGATCCTCTCCATGGATCACCCATATCGCTACTATCATATTAAAAATCAACGGTATGGTTGCCAAACGGGTAAATATCCCCAGCAAAAGGAGGATGGAACAACCCACTTCCGCTAAAATAGAAAGAAGGAGGGATACAACCGGTGTAACTCCCAAGGGATCCGGAAAATTACCAGCCAATTCACGGAATGCTAGCAGCTTTGAAAACCCATGCAGCAACATCATGAGGGCAATAAACACCCGGGCCAAAAACAAAGGGAAAAAACGTCCCCTCCGCAATGGTTTTCCTAAGAATAAAAAATCTTTCATAAAAAGTTGTAGTTAAAACGATAATGCCTCTGCTAATCTTTTCCACAGCTCACGCGCCTCTTTTTCGCTCCCGTCAGAATTCTTCATTTATTTCCGGTTATTTCTTCCCTACGACGCTTTTCAATTTTACGAAAAGTTTAAAAATAGGTTTCTTTCTTTTTCTTTATTCTTTTCCCGATTCTTTTTCTCCGTACATATTTTTTCTTTTTCCGATAAAGGGTATCTTTACCGCATCATTTATTTAATTTATACTTATGAGTATCCGAGGTTTTGGAAGTGATAATTTCTCCGGTGTACTTCCGGAAGTTTTCAATGCTCTGAAAGAGGCTGCATACGGACATCAGCATTCTTATGGGGAAGACGATTATACCGAAAAAGCAATCCATGATTTTAAACAGATTTTCGGAAAAGACATAGAAGTCTTTTTTGTATACAACGGCACGGGAGCCAATATTGTCAGCCTCTCGGCTTTTGCCCGTTCGTTCAATGCGATCATCTGTGCAGAAACAGCTCACATCAATGTAGACGAATGCGGAGCCATTCAAAAACAGGCAGGTTGTAAGTTACTTACCGTTCCAACTTTCGACGGTAAATTAAATATTGGTCTGATTCAAAACCATATGCATGGTTTTGGGGAACAACATCATTCACAGCCCAACGTAATCTCTTTGACCCAATGCACGGAACTGGGAACGATTTATACGCCGGAAGAATTAAAAGAGATATGCGACTTTGCCCATGCTCACGGTCTTTATGTTCACATGGACGGCGCCCGTTTAGCCAACGCAATTGCTTACCTGAACTGTGATCCTTTAGACATCACAGCAAAAGCCGGTATAGATGTATTGAGTTTTGGAGGGACAAAAAACGGAATGATGTTTGGAGAAGCCGTCGTCTTTTTCAATACTTCTGTCTGCCGGGACGTCCCCTATATCCGTAAACAGGCTATGCAATTGCATTCTAAATCCCGTTTTATCGCCGCCCAGTTCTCCGCAGTATTAAAGGATGGGCTTTGGCTGAAAACTGCAGCTCATGCCAATCGCATGGCACAGCGTTTAGCCAATGAAGCTTCTCTGATTCCGGGAATTAAAATCACCCAAAAAGTACAGGGAAATGAAATATTTGCCATTATTCCCCGAGACAAAATCGAATGTCTGCAAAAAGAATGTTTTTTTTATATATGGGATGAGGATGCTTCCGAAATCCGCTGGGTATGTTCTTTCGATACCACCGAAAATGATATCATTGAATTTGTAAATTTGCTGAGGGAAAAACTATTATAAGAGATGTCCTTCTTTGTATATGAAACGTCAATTTATCCATACGGAGGACGGAAGTACCACTTTATATGTCCCGGCCTTAAATGAACACTATCATTCCATACACGGGGCCATACAAGAATCTGTACATATCTTTATACACACCGGAATAGAATTTTACCTCCGGAATAATCCGCCAGTAACTATTTTATCCGGAGTGAATATTCTGGAAGCCGGTTTCGGAACGGGATTAAATGCTTATCTTTCGTTCGTATACGCAGAAGAACAAAAGATCCGCATTCAATACCACAGTATTGAAAAATACCCTTTAAGTATTGAAGAAACGAAACAATTGAATTATAAAGCACAAATTCCGGCAAAAAATCCGGATATCTTTGATGAACTACACTCTTGCCCCTGGGAAAGGGAGAACGCCATAAGCCCCGTTTTCAGTTTACACAAATACCGCCAGGATTTCAGGGAAATCCGGTTTGAATCCCGTTTTGACATAATTTTTTTCGATGCTTTCAACCCGGAAATTCAGCCTTACCTGTGGACAGAAGACGTTTTTCAGAATTTTTATAAAGCCCTCAAACCGCAAGGGATACTGGTCACCTATTGCGTAAAAGGAATCGTCAAACAAGCTTTGAGAAAAGTGGGATTTACGTTAAAAAAACTGCCGGGACCTCCGGGTAAAAGAGAAATACTAAGAGCTCAAAAATAACTTCTGAAACGAAATGAGAAATAAGGAAAAAGAAGCAATCCGGCAATTGCTGGAAGATAAGTACCGGGAATATTGCCGTTCTGAATTCTTTATCGATACGGATCCCATCCAGATACCCAAAATGTTTGAACAAAAAGAGGATATTGAAATATCCGGTTTTCTGGCAGCCTCACTGGCATGGGGGCAACGCCCGACAATTATCCGCAAATGCAAGGAACTCATGTGCCTTATGGATTATGCTCCTTACGATTTTATCCGAAATGCACAGGAAGCAGACTTTGAACGCTTTATTTCTTTTAAACACCGTACCTTTAATGGCTACGACTGTTGTTATTTCCTGCAGGCTTTAGCCCGTATTTACCGTACGAAAGGGGGACTGGAAGAAGTATTTACAAAAGCTTATTTACAACACCGGGATATGTTCCAGGTACTCCGTTGCTGGTACGATGAATTTACAGCACTTCCGGCTGAAAAGAGAGTATTGAGACATATTGCAAATGTAGAAAAAGGATCCGCAGCCAAAAGAGTAAATATGTTCCTGCGCTGGATGGTCCGGCAGGATAACAGCGGCATTGACTTTGGATTATGGAAAACCATCCCTCCTGCGGCCTTATTGATTCCCCTGGATGTACATACCGGAAATGTCAGCCGGGAACTAGGCCTTCTCCACCACAAACAAAATGATGCCCAAGCAGTTGCAGAACTGACCGGACACCTTCGGGAATTCGACCCCATAGATCCTATCCGTTATGATTTTGCCTTATTTGGTTTGGGAGCCTTCGCTAAATTTAATAAAAAACAGGATACTAACGATTCAGTAAAGTATACGAATTGAGTTTATCTGCTGTCCGGCTATAAAGGAAATCCTCCAGAGCTTCAGCATAATTCAGATGGTGTACATCACTTCCGACAAAACTGACCATACCTGATTTTAACAACTGCCAGGCAATCTTCTCCGTTTCTTTGCCATAAAATCCGGCCAGAGAGAGCAGGTTCAATTGCAACAGGCAACCTTTTCTAATCAGGTCCTGACATTTATTCAGAAAATGACTATAATAAAACTTATAACGTTCGGGATGTGCCAATACCGGTATAAAACCCTTACTGCGCAACAGGAAAATCAAAGACTCCAAGTGAATTGACTCAGCCAGAAAACTATTTTCAATCAATATATATTGCTGATAAAAAGGCAACATTTTCCCTTCTTCTGCCAATTGGAAAACTTCTTCTCCGACCCGATACTCTGCTCCTGCCTCTATAGGTATATCCGGGCGTGCTTTCTGCAAAATCGCTAAAGCAGTTTGAATATCTTCCCCCGTATTAGGCATAGCAGGATAAGCAACATGAGGAGTCAATGAAAAGCGCTCTATCCCCAATCCCCTCATCTTTTCCAATAATTTAAGAGCCTCCTCCAAAGTCTTCACTCCATCGTCCAAACCCGGCAAAAGATGTGCATGCATATCATGCCGGTAAGAGAAATATTGCTTATGACTCCCAAACCATCCCATTACAGTCTATTCTTTACGCTTTTTAGAATGTTCATGTTTATTTTCAGAATCATATCCGTAGCCATATCCATAACCGTAGCCGTAGCCATACCCATAACCATATCCATAACCGTATTTTCCATGTACCATCTTCACCCCATTCAATACGATTCCTAAATTGTCGATACGTTTTTCCCGGTTCAACTCATCCACCAATTTCAAAGCTTTCTTATCCAAAACATTAGCCCTGACGACATATACACAGGCATCCGCATATTTACTCAACGTAAATCCGTCGGCCAAAATCCCCAGCGGAGGTGTATCCAGAATCACATAAGAGAATCGGGACCTCAGCTCCGACAATAACTGACGCATTCTTTCACCGGACACTAATTCTGTCGGATTCGGAGGCACAGTTCCTCCAAAAATTGCATACAGGTTTTCATCAATCTGCTCTATCACCTTATTCACATCATTTTCAATCCCCGCTAAATAAGCAGCCAGACCCTTTCCCTGAGGTTTTCCGAAAAATTCATTCATCCGGGGATTTCGTAAATCGCATCCCAATACGATAATTTTTTTACCCGCTTTCGCATAAGCCGTAGCTAAATGTGCCGATACCAATGATTTTCCTTCTCCCGGAATAGTAGAAGAAACCATAATGACAGGGCTTCCCTCCTTCCGGTTGATCATATAATTCAGATTCTCCCGGATCAAATGCATAGACTCTTCCAGGGCAAAATTTCCTTTAAATATTTTAACTTTTTCTTCCGGTAATTCGGGCAAAGTTCCCAAAACAGGAATTTTCACTGCCTTTTCCACATCTTCCAATCCCCTCACTTTCGAATTCATCATATCTTTCAGGAAAATAACACCGAACGGAATTGCACAGCCCGCAATCAATCCCACTAGTATAATCAACATCTTTTTAGGAGATACCGGTGACTTTCCACTACGGGCATCCTCTATAATTTTAGCTGCCGGAACATACATCAACTTCGCAATTTCAGCCTCTTCCCGTTTTTGCAGCAGAAATAAAAACAAATTTTCTTTTAACTCCTGCTGACGGGCAATGGCCCGGTATTGTCTTTCCTGAGTGGGCACTGAAGTCAATAATTTATCTACCGACTGATTTTCCTGGCGTAAACTATTGATTTTAATTTCCTGGCTCTTTTCTACATTCCCGATTGCAATCCGGATGTTGTTTTTCAAAGCTTTCAGTTGATTACTCAAACTGATCAGCAAGGGATTACTTTCATTAGCTGTCATCAGCAATTTATTCCTCCGCAAAACCATTTCATTATACTGAGTAATACCACTTGCCAAAGTAACATCGGTTAACCCCAGGTTCTCCGGTAACAAACGGAATTCATCATTCCCTTTCTGTTCCAGGAAAGCCCGGATACTTTTCACAACAGCAAGTTCCGTTTCCAGCTTCAGCAATTCGGCATCTGCAGCCTTTTTCCTCTCCATAACCATAGCTGCATCCGAAGTGATATCCGTCAGACGGTTTTCTTTCTTAAACCGTTCTGCTTCGGTTTCAATACCCCCTAATTCCCGGTTAATTACACTCAGCCGTTCGTTGATAAATTCTACGGTTTTTGTAGAAACCAGCTGCTTATCCGTTACCCCGTTATCATTGTAACGGTGAATGAGGGCATTGACCAGATCTATTCCCCTGGAAGGAATTGCATCTTTTACTGAAATACTTACGGCATTGGTATTCTTACCCAGCAAACTTACGGATAAATTAGCATGAAAACGATCTGTCGCACTCTCATAAGAACTCAATTGCACCAAAATCTGATCGTCCTGAAAAGCCGTATCGACTTTCTCCACGGAAATTTGATAAGCGCCCATCGGGATTGCCTGGGAATATTCCCCTTCATAAATTAAAATCCCGTCCCGGTCTTTTATCACAATTTTCCCGCTTTTGTGAGTGTTAATGATAAAGGCAGTATCCTGAATATTCTCCGGATGGTCTATCAAAATTTTAATCGGAGTAGAGGTATACAGATTCTGATCCCTGGGAAAACCTTCCTTTATATAACTGATATTCAACTCCAGGTCTTTCACCACTTCCCGCATCAGATTCTTCGACTGGAGTTCCACAATTTCATTTTCCACAAACATATCTCCTCCCTGCAGAAATCCCAGTTCCTTCATCATTACATTGGTTCCCAGCTCTCCCTTTTTAGAATCACTAATCATAACTTTAGCTTCTATATTATAAATCGGAGTCTGGATCATATAAACATATATAGCTAAAGCTATACAGACAGGCACTGCTATTACAAACCAGCGCCAATGGATCAGTAATTTAAAAAATAATTCCCTAAAATCAATACCTTCTTCTTCGTTCTGGGTCAATTGCTCTTGCTCATTTACGTTCATATCGTTATCCTGAAAAATATAAATCTAAATTATTTTACAATCAGAGCGACAATAGCGACAATTGTCGAGATACTGGACACCACATAAGTCCAGAAAGTTCCCATATTTCCTCCTACAACTCTTCCTTTGTTAGGCTCCACATATATCACATCATTTTGCTGCAAATAAAAGAAAGGAGAATCGACAAAATCGGAAGAAGTCAGGTCAATAC
>JAEXFF010000056.1 GCA_023400335.1 Bacteroidota bacterium | reverse complement strand
GCTATTGGATGGTATCCAGCACATAAAGCAAGTGGTGGATATTGCTTTGGAGCGGGAGTTTTATGTTCGTAAAATGGAATTGCTGGATAAAGCAAGGAAAAAGACAACACAGAAGGTAAATTTGTATGAAAAAGTACAAATCCCGGGATTTCAGGAGGCTATACGGAAAATTAAACGATTTTTGGAAGACGAAGAAAATCTTTCTAAATCTGCACAGAAAATCGTGAAAAACCGGAAAGAGGGTGAACAAAGTGAAATGTAATGCATGATCAGACGGAAAGGGATCGTTTGTAAAGAAACGGGCTCTGAAGTTTGTATCTTAAAGAGATAAAGAATGGTAGTACCAATGGAAAAATTATCCCTGCTGATATTCTATAAGGATTATCGGCAATTCCTGGAGGAACTTCGGGAAAAGGGAGTGGTTCATGTCCATGAAAATAAAAAGCGGTCGGCTGAGGATGAGAAACTAAAGCAAAAGATGCTTATCATTAAACGGATTGGGGAAATGATCAGGCGTTTGGAAAAAAGGACACCTGAAGAAATTGCCGGAAATCCGGGTAAGGAAGGGTTGGAATTGCTGACTTTTTTGGAAGAACAATATAAACGGTTAGAGCAAATCGATACTCAAATTGCCAGTTTGGAAAAAGACGGTCAGGTATACGAGCCCTGGGGAGAATTTCCGAGAGAAGAAATAGAGGGATTACGGGATGCCGGATGGGATTTACGTTTCTTTACTGTTCCGGACCGGAAATATATGCCGGAATGGGAAGAACAGTATAATGCCTTTCCCGTTTATCAGACAAGAGGGCAACAGTATTTTGTTACGGTAACTCCTCAGGGAGAGTCGGTACAACCGGAAGCTGATGCAGTCGTTTTTCCTCAGGCAAGTGCAGAAGAAATTCAGCAGCACATAGACCGGCTGAGGGAAGAAAAGGAATCGGTTAATTATAAGATCAATCAGATTGCCCTTCGTTCTATCGGAAATTTGAAGGCATACCGGACGGGTTTATATGAGGATACTGATGAATTAAAAATAGATGATGCTTCCGAGATTTTAGTAGAAGATAAGGTAATTGCGCTGGAAGGGTGGGTTCCTGCAGGAATTAAGGAAGATACAGCTGACTGGTTGTCGGATAAAGGAGTTTATTATGAATTTGATGAACCGGCAGATACAGATAATCCTCCGATTTTATTGAAGAATAATAAATTTGCTCGTCTGTTTGAGTTTATCGGAGAACTTTATTCTTTGCCCAATTATCGGGAAATTGATTTAACTCCGTTTTTTGCCCCGTTTTTTGTATTGTTTTTTGGATTTTGTTTGGGGGATGCGGGTTATGGTCTGTTGCTATTGATCGGTATTTCTATCTATAAGATCTGGGCTAAACCCAAGATTAAACCGATTCTTTCACTGGCCCAATGGTTGGGAGTTTCCACGGTGATTATGGGAATTGTAGGGGGAACTTTTTTTGGAATACAATTGTTAGAAGTTCAGATACCATGGGTGGTAAAGATGCGGGCTATGATGCTGGATTCCCAGCAGTTGTTCAATTTAGCCCTGATTATTGGAGTCGTACAGATCATTTTCGGTATGTTCCTGAAAGTGGCCAATTTGTGGAGGCGGTATGGTTTCCCTGCGGCTTTATCTACAATCGGTTGGTTAGTCCTGATTCTGGGAGAGGGAGCTTGTTATGGTTTATCCCTGAAAGGATATGATGTAAAAATACCCATGTATGTGGTTGCAGGCGTGGCCGGTTCTTTGATATTTTTATTCAATAATCTGAAACGGAATGTCCTGATCAATATTGGGGCAGGTTTGTGGGACACTTATAACACGGCGACAGGTTTGTTGGGAGATACTCTTTCTTATATCCGTTTATTTGCCTTAGGTATTTCAAGCGCTGTACTCGGATTGGTATTTAATGATTTAGCTATAAACATGAGCGGGGATATACCTGTTGTAAAACAGTTGCTGATGATCATTATTTTATTGTTTGGACATAGTGTGAATTTGTTTATGGCGGGTTTGGGGTCTTTTGTACATCCGATGCGTTTGACTTTTGTCGAGTTTTATAAGAATGCCGGTTTTGAAGGAGGAGGGAAGAAATACGAGCCTTTCCGGAGAAGGTCCGAAAATTGACTTTAGTATAATAGTAAAAGAGATAATTAATTAATAACAATCTAAATTTAAATTTAAAAGATTATGGAACCAATTATTTTAGCTTATATCGGGGTGGGTTTAATACTCGGCTTATCCGGAATCGGTAGTGCGTATGGTGTGACGATTGGGGGTAACGCAACGATAGGTGCATTGAAAAAGAATGATGAAGCATTTGGTAATTATATGGTATTGTGTGCTTTACCAGGAACTCAGGGGCTTTATGGATTTTTGGGATTTTTCCTTTTACAGGGAGTGCTTAGCCCGGAAATTACCTGGTTGCAGGCTGCTGCCGTATTTGGAGTCGGCTTAGGGTTGGGGTTTGTTTGTTTATTCTCTGCCATCCGTCAAGGTCAGGTATGTGCCAATGGTATTGTAGGGATCGGATCCGGATATGATGTGTTTGGTAAAACTTTGATTTTAGCTGTATTCCCGGAATTGTATGCGATTGTAGCTGTGGCTGCGACCTTTATGATCAGTTCGGCGATTAAGTAGTTGATATAGAATAAGAAAAAGGAGGCTGTCAAGACGTTGGCAGCCTTTATTTATTCTTCCCGGGAAACAGGTCTTCTCAAGGGGAAGTTTCAGACTGTCCGTAGATAATTTTCAAGGGAGTCGTCTGGCGGAAGCGATACTTTTTTGCGGATACGGTGTCGTAATTTTTTGATACTGTCCGGTTGTACAAAGAGGATACGGGCAATCATCTTATTATCCATTCCCATACGTAAATAAGCGCAGAAACGCATTTCGTGTTCGGATAAATCAGGGTGTGCTTTTTGAAGACGGCTGAAAAAACCAGGATAAATTCCTTCGAAATGTACATGAAAGAATGTGCCTTCTTCTTCGACAGGTACATGATGCCCCATAATGTACTGTTTTAATTTGGTTGCCACAGCGGGAGGTATATTACCGGCACGCCTTTCGGTATCGAGTTGTTGTTTCAGTTCATTTAGCATCCGGTTCCGGGTGTTGATGGCTAATACCTGTTCTGCCAGCTCCCGGTTGCGGGTATCGACTTCGCGGCGGAATTGTTCGGTTCGTAAGGATTCGTGTGCTAATCTTGTACTCAGTTCTTTGTTTTCGGCTTCACGCAGTTGTTTCAGAATTTTTTCCTTATGTCTGCGTGTCCAGAATATATAACATATAAATGCTGCCACGCAAGCTATGGTAAGAAAAAAGAGAAGCATCAGGCGACGATGCCACAATGATTTTTCCCGAAGGTGTTCCAGCCGGTATTCATAATGCTCTATAGCAGCCCGGCTCTCCATATGCCTGACTTCGGCTAATCCTTTCGCTGCGTATAGCGAATCGCGGGCAGCTTCATAATTCCGTAGGTAATAGTATGCGCTATCAATGTTTTTTAAGACAGCAAAAGTGTTTGTTGTACCTTCTAAAACAGGGAGTATAAATTCGTAATCCTGATTATCCGTAATGTAAGCGAAGGCTTCCCGGTAAAGGGGAAGTGCTTGTTGTGCCTTTCCCCCGCGTAGGTAACCGGCTGCTAAAGCGGTTGCACTTTTGGCTGTAAGCTTTTTGTTCCCGTATGTTTCTGCGAGGCGATAAGCTTCCCGGGCGTTTTGCTGACGGTTTGTATAACTGAATAGCGAAAGTAAAACGTTGATTTTAAAAGAAGTATCAGCACAGCATATCGGGTCGGCAAGTAATTCTTCCAATATATTTACGGCCCGTTTTTCTTCTCCAAGCCGGTAAAGTGCATTGGAAAGGTTGAGCCGGTTTTTCTGCCGGAAAGTCGGAGTATTCATTATATCAAAGCAACTGTCAGCTTGTTCGAAATAGTCGAGAGCCCGGTTCCAGTCCTCCAGGTTTTGCATAATAATACCAGTATTGACATAAGCATTTGCCAGCATAAGGGTGTCGCTGATACGATCGTAAAATAGGCTTACTTTGCGGTAACCTTTATAGCTTTCCAGATAATCACCTTTCATCAACTGTATCTGGCTTTGTAATCCGAGGATACGGGCTCTGTCATACGGGTATTTGTCCGGATTTATTTGTGCAATCGCTTGTTTCAACAAAAGCTGGGCATTTCCCAGCTCTGCCCGCGATACCTGGCGCCGGGCATCCCAATATTGCGTTTGCCAACGGAGCATGGGTAAATCAGGTCTTTGTCCGCAGAAAACATACATTTGTTTGAGCAACGATTCGTAATATTCCCCTTCCGCTGCTTGTGAGATTTCCCCGATAAGCGAATCGAAAACTGTTCCGCTAGGCGTCCAACGGTTCGGTATATCGGTTTGCAGTATAGAGGTACAACTATAAAATCCGGAAAAAAGCAAAATACACCAAAGGCACTTCATGTTGTAAAATTGATAAAATATAATCGGTAACTTAATGATAGGTTGTCCGTATTTTTTGAATAAAGGAACAAATTTTTTCTTTTATTTCCTGCTATTGAACCTTTTTTATCCAACTGATCCTTTTGTCTTTATTTTCATAAACTGTTTTTCCCTTTTTTAAAAACGAATGTCCCCCATTTGTCACCCCCTGTATTTTCCTTGCCCAGCCTGATTATTCCTATTTTAGCAATCCTTTCTGTATGGAGGGACTATTTATCTTTTTCGGAATTGTATTCTTTAATAAATATGTGAAAAAATGAAAACTTGGCATCTTATTTTTTGTTTTATGTTTTTAGTAATGACATGGCATTGTAGTGATGACGAAAAGCCTGCTCCGGTTGAAATTCCCAAAGTAACGCTTGGGCAATCTGATATTTTGTTGCCGACACGGGGAGGTTCAGTGGAAATAGCTGTTGAAACCGGTGGAACAGCCTGGTATGTTAAAGATGAGCCTGAATGGCTTACTGTATCAGAATACGAAGGGAGAATGCTTTTGATTGCTGAGAATAATTTCGGGGGCCAGCGCCGGAATGCTACTCTTACCGTTTGTGCAGAAGGCGGGCCGGAAGATACTCAGGCAACTCTTAACATAACCCAGAACAATGGGGCTATGGTACTTTGTTATGAAGCAGAAAAGGCCGGTGCTATTGTAAAGCTTCCTGTTGAAGGTCGTGTCAAATGTAAGGTGGATTGGGGGGATGGACAGAGAGAGGAGATAGATGCGGTGATCGACGGGATTTCGGTTGGTTATCCTTCACATACTTATGAGGTACAGGGTACTTATCAGGTCGAAATAGCAGGGATGGTTACGGCCCTTTCCTCTATACTGCTCGATGAAGATCAGCGGGCACGGTTAAGGGCTGTAGAGGTATGGGGAGAGACGGGACTGGAAAAAATGGAATATGCTTTTAATGGTTGTAATTCACTTCTTACACTTGCTTCAAATTCGGAGAATGCCTTTGCAAAAGTGACTACATTCCGGAATGCCTTTAATGGTTGTTCGTCACTGAAAAAGATTCCGGCTGATTTATTTGCCGGATGTACGCAGGCAACCGATTTCAGTTTATGTTTTACCGGATGTGTTTCTTTAAAAGAGATTCCGGCACATTTGTTGGATGAGTGTACAGCGATTGAAAAAATCAATAGTATTTTTAGTTATTGTAAAGGTCTCGAAATTGTGCCGGAAGGACTTTTTATTAGTTGTGGCCGGGTTGCCGATTTTAGTTATACTTTTATATATTGTGAGGCTTTACAACAAATTCCTGCAAATTTATTCGCACCTTGTACAGAAGCCCTTACTTTCCAGCATTGTTTTGCAGGTAACATTGCCCTTAAAGAAATTCCGGAAGGATTGTTCGATCAGTGTAAACGTGTTGAAATTTTCCAGAGTACCTTTCTGGGGTGTACTTCTTTGACCGGTATACCTGAAGGATTGTTTGATCAGTGTACAGAAGCTGAAAAGTTCAATTTCGCATTTGCCGATTGCGAAAATTTAAGTACAGTTCCGGTTTCTCTTTTTGATTTTTGCCGGAAAGCAACCCGCTGGTATGGAATTTTCAGGGGATGCTCTGTTTGGAAAGGAGAATCTCCTTATACATTGGTGGGAGATAAAAAGGTGCATCTTTATGAAAGGGGGGAATATCCCAATCAATTTACTGCTCCAATAGAATATAAAACGGCGTTTAAAGAATGTAGCCTGCTTGAAGACTACGCTGTAATAGCAAACAGTTACCCCCAATGGTTATAGAAGGTTTTATAAATCAAAGTTCATTGATTGGGAAGAGAATAAAAGAAAAGACAGAGGAAATTGGGAAAGTTATAATATAAACAAAATACGATAAAATATGAAAAAGTTGATATTTATTCTTTGTACGGCTGTTGTGCTATGGGCTTGTTCCAATGATGAGTCAGCGCCTGTGGACAAACCGGCTTCACTTTTGGCAGATCCGTCTTCACTTGTTTTTGAAGCAGAAGGAGGATCTCAGGAAGTTCAGATTATTACCAATTGCGAAAAATGGGAAGTTCACTTGGATGACCGGCATTTTACAGCCGAATCTTTTGAAGGCGGTTTTACTGTGACAGCACCTCAGAATTTTTCTACGGGTCAGTTGAAAAGTTGTATTGAAGTGGTGGGGACCCGAATGGGAGAGCAGGTTGCTGATACGGTTGTAATTATACAAAATGGTGCTGAGCAGGTAACTTTAAAAGCAGAGCCGGTTCTGGTAAATTTTCCGGTCGAAGGGGGAGAGCAAACAATAGAGGTGACCGTTACTGGGACAGATATATGGGAATATACGACTAATGCCAGTTGGCTGCATATAGAGAAAACAGAGAGCGCCCTGACTGTAACGGCTGCGAAGAATGTTTTGCCGGAGGAGCTGACGGCTGCCCTTGTCCTGACGGCAGGAGTAGGTAAAAATACTGCCGAAGTAACTGTTGAAATGGTGCAGGAAGCCAATCTGACGCTTGGTTCTTTGATATTTGAACTGACTGTTCCGGCAGGGGCAAAGGCTGGATTGCCGGTCTATACGGATGGGACGACGGCCGTAAACTGTGTCGTTGATTGGGGAGATGGCAACAGCGAAACGGTGACAGTCAACACTCCTACTCATGTTTATGAACAGGAAGGAATTTATGAAGTAACTGTAACCGGTACCGTAACCCGGTTAAATTCCAATAATCCTGTATTTAATAGTGGAGATGCCATTATGCGCGATTATATTACTGCCGTGAAACAGTGGGGAACTACAGGGCTGACATCCATGTATAACGCTTTTTGGCATTGTACGAAGTTACGTTCAATTCCGGCTGACACCCAGGAATCTTTCCGTGCGATTGTTACTTTTGAAAATGCATTTGAACAGTGTAGTGCGTTGGAGGCACTTCCCGAAGGACTTTTCAGTTCAGGTAGTCAGGTCGAATCATTTTCTAATACATTTTGTCAATGTACTTCTTTGACTTCACTACCTGAAAATCTGTTTGCTTCCTGTAGTAAAGTCACTGATTTTTTCCGTACTTTCTGGAAATGTACGTCTCTCGAAAGTATTGGGAAAGGAATCTTTGCAGATTGTACAGAAGCTGTGGATTTCAGCCAATGCTTTTATACCTGCACTGCGCTTACTACAATTCCTGTATCGATATTCGACGATTGTAGGAAAGCAACGGGTTTCAAGTTTACTTTTGGAAAAGCGCCGCTTGCAGGTGAATCACCTTATACAGTTCACGAAGGGGTTAAAATTCATTTGTATGAACGGGCGGACCATTCAGATCTTTTTACTGTTCCGACAGAATACGGGCGTTGCTTTCAAGGTTGTACCTCTTTGAGCGATTATGAGCAGATTGAGGCAAAGGGATGGAACTAAGTCTCAAAATCATTCATATTGTTACCTATTCAGGTTTTGTACCTTTACAGGTGCTTTGGTAATTTCTTAGGATAAATAAAAAAAGATTTTATTAATGATTGTAACAGAGTTTTTTAAGTTAGTTAAAAAATTTTGTTATAAAAATATGGTTTAAAATTTGGAAAAGGGTATGAAATTGTTTTATCTTTGTCCCCGCTTTCGATTGGGGTGATTGCAAAAAAATTTCCTTTGATCAGCATA
>JAEXFF010000020.1 GCA_023400335.1 Bacteroidota bacterium | reverse complement strand
TAGCAATAACAACGAATTGACTAAAATGGAAAGCTTCTTTTAATGAAGTGGAAAGATTGATATCTTGGGGTAAGGTTAAATAATCATTTTTTCTGTTATCAGATAATCTCTTCATCTTTTCAGAAGTATCTCTACCCCACAATAAAACTTCATGGTTTATCCTATGCAGATAATAGGCAAGAAATGTTCCCCACCTTCCACATCCTAATATGGCTATTTTCATTTTATCCGTTCGTTAATCCAGACAGAAATATCTTTTATAACCTCTTCTTTTTTTACACTATGCACTAATCTATGCTTAATTCCATCGTAAATTTTTAGTGTTTTATCTTTGCTGCCGAAATGATTAATTATATTTTTTAAATTACGCGAATTGGTTAAATTATCTTCACTCCCACCCAACAATAACACGGGTGTTTCAATATATGGCAATTTTTTTCGATTATAGTTTATTCCTGTTATAAATATTTCGCCCAGTAAGCGAAGGGTCATAAACTTACATGCCAAAGGATCTCTTCTACTATATTCCAGCATTTCTTTGCTTTCACTATGTCTTTTTTTGGTTTTTATAAAACCTAATAGCTTATATGGCAAAAAATAGAAAATATTTAATAATTTTTTTCTTTCTAACAAAGGATTAGATAATATCAAAAAGTCAACATTATCATTATGTTCTGATGTATAACTACAAGCTACTAACCCTCCCAAAGAATGACCAAACAAACCGATCTTCATTAAAGGATAAGTTTTCCTAATATGAAAAACAAATTTTTCCAATTCATCAACATATTCTGTAAAATTATTTAAATCACCTTTTTTTCCTGAACTTTCTCCGTGTCCTATCAAGTCTAACGCAAAAACAGAATAATTTAATGAATGTAACTGATGAATGAATTCGATATATCTGCCTTTATGTTCGGCTAAACCGTGAATAAGTATGATTCCAATATTGCTTTTATCAGAAATTATCTCAAAATATGCTATCTTATTACCTTGACTAACTTCAAGTTTCTTATTATCTATATTATTTTTTACCATATCTAAATAATACATTTGAGAGGGCACCAATAAAACTATAATGTTTACAAACATATATATAAAAAAACATTTGACAAAAAATCTTTTCAGATGTTTTTCAATAAGTTGCTTAAAGTTGTTTACTTATATGGTATCTCATTCTGTAGATTTTTATTGTGAACGCCGCAAGATTTTTGTACTACCTATCCAAAGATGTCCTCTATTCATACGTCAATTACTCGTTGGTCAATGCTGCGAGAAGGGTCGTACATCCATAACACCGTTTTTTCGAGCGGACACAGGTCATTCGGAAGCAGTAGTATTCTGTCGTCCATTTCCTTATAAGAGATAAATATAACTGCATACTGTATAGGATCTAATAAGCAAAACCTTTCTTTTCGTTAGCGGTCTAGGATAAACAGGCAAAGGGATAGCATATTTTTGGAGGATCTCGATACAATTCATAAGAAACTCAAAAGGTTGATCCGTATCCATCCCATACATGTCTATTAAACCTACTTCAATAACATATATAACGAGTCGGTTAAATTCCTCCAAACGTTCTTCTGACAACTGTGCCAATAAAGAATCGGGCCAGCGAAGTGAAAAATCCCGTTGGTCTAATCACAAAATTTTAATCACAGAATATTATGACAAATAAATTATCACAAACGGAGGCTCTCCATAAAAATAGAAATATCAACGGTCGCCCCAGACTATCTGCTACCGAAAAGAAAGGAGATAAGGTGACGGTGAAGTTTGCCACTGCCGAATATTACTTCCTTAAATCAATAGTAAAGAAAGCCGGAAGGACAATCAGCCTGTTTGTCCGAAAGGCTATCCGGCAATGCGAAGTCAAGCAATGCCTAAACAGTATACACCTAAGTTATGTTAGCCAACTGACGGGCATGGCGAACAACCTCAACCAAATAGCTCATAAAGCGAATGTCGGGGGATATGCCACTGACCAGACAGAGTATCTAACCCTCGCTTCACGGATAGATAACCTGATAAACAGTATAATGCATAATTACTGATTGCCCGTCACCACGATACTGATTATCCGCATATTCATCCGATGCTGAATCGAATTGATTATGATGGTAATCGTATCCCTAGTCGGGATGAGCGAATCCGTAGCACTCAGGTATGCAAGGAACTGACGGTTAAGCATAGATTACACTTCGCTAAAGGAAAAAGATGTCAAGGAATACCGTTTACGAGAACCGGATAAGACGAAATATGAGATTTATAATGTGCTTAAAAATATACTCCAGAAGTGTCAGAATTAGCAGGAATTAACAAATAATTTGAAGCAGAAAGATATTGTTGTTGAATTCAAAACCAAAGGCAGTACTTTACGAGTTGAGGGAGTAAAGTCCAGCAAAAACTGCTATTCGCTTTCTGGCTCAAAAGTCGATAGGCAGTTCAGTTTTTCAAAAATTGATTTTGTACTACGGCAAAACGTCAGAGCTGAGCAACAGGATATTGGATCCTTTCAGCGCCGACTGTCGACACAATAGACACCGAACCATTCATATCCGGTATCCGAACAGATGGGAAGTATGGCAGGCAGACTGTTTGACATTCTGCTTGGCTTTAACAGCACAGTCCCTGAAGAAGAGGCATTTTTCCCCTCTTGCGCCGGGCTGTTCGCTTTAAGAAAGACGATAATGAAAAGGTACTTTTCATGCTTTTATTTTTTATTACAAATGTAGGCTAAAGCTTGTAAACGAAAGCTTTTATAGGATGGACACTAATCGCCCATTCCGGGACTTCGTTTGGCCATTTTTCAGACGTCTAAAAATAGCCACGATTTAGCCACAAATTCGGGGTATTGTATGGCTTTCAGGATAGACAATGCAGAAAAGAAAAACTCCTGCAACAGTTTAGTATTGCAGGAGTTGTCTATTTTTTGTCGCCGTTTGGCTTTGTTCTTATGTGATCCGCCTGGGATTCGAACCCAGGACCCCAACATTAAAAGTGTTGTGCTCTACCTACTGAGCTAGCGAATCGTCGTTTACTTTCGAAACGAGGTTGCAAAGATAGGGAGATTTCTGTTTTATGCAAAAAAGGATACGCCTTTTTTACGTCTTTGCCCTAAAAAGTGTTACGGAAATCACTGAAGGTACAGAATAGTAAAATTTAGTAAGGAACAGACATACGGACTCTCATAAAATTGTTGTAACTTATGAAAGCGAATCTGTAAAAAAGTGTGTTATGTTACTCTACTATTACGAAAGGAAAGGATTACTGGTAC
The DNA here is from genome assembly GCA_023400335.1 of Bacteroidota bacterium. Taxonomy (GTDB): domain Bacteria; phylum Bacteroidota; class Bacteroidia; order Bacteroidales; family Marinifilaceae; genus Culturomica. The sequence continues at coordinate 4,210 of JAEXFF010000020.1, read as the reverse complement.
TGCTCCTGCTGGTAAGCTGCCTTATTATTCTGCCCCGTCAATTGAGGCGAAAGAAACAGGAAGTATTTGTATTGGTTCCTCCCTCAGAAGTTCCGGATAGCCTTTTCAATTATCCGGTAGTTAAGCAGGAAGAACCGCTGGAACTGAATACGGCAGACAGTTGCGCTTTGGTTGCAATCAGAGGAATCGGACCTTATTATGCCTCCCGCATTCTTCGCTACCGGGAACGCCTGGGAGGGTATTATGCCGTACGCCAATTAAAAGAAATAAAAATGACCTATTTTAATGTGGATTCCTCTGCCCATCTCTTTACAGCCAACGCGCAACTGATCCGTAAAAAGGATCTCAATACGATGTCATTTAAAGAAGTCCTCCGCCATCCCTATCTCGATTACGAAGAGGTAAAACTGATTTTCAATGCAAAAAACAAGTATAAAAGGATATCTTTCGATACCCTGGAAAAAAGAAAAATTTTACCGTTGTATAAACTCAGAAAAATAAAACCGTATTTCCGTTAATTTTATAACTTTGTCGAAAATGTACGAAAAAGATAAAGGTTCACTATGAAAAAAATTCTCCTTACGCTGGCTATCATTATCGGTTTATTACTGGTTTTATTAATTACGATTCCCCTTTTCTTAAAAGGAAACATCAAGGAAATTATTGAAAACCAATCGGCCAAATATTTAAACGCTGAGGTACGGATTGAACAGATCAATCTGAGTATGTTTAAAAGTTTTCCGGCCTTAAATGTAGATGCCAAGCAGGTAGATATTATCGGGAAAGATGAATTTTCAGGAGACACCCTCGTTCATCTCCCCCTTTTCAGAGCCTCTGTGAATCTGATGTCCCTGATCAAAGGGGACGAAATCATTATCCAGCGGGTTTTATTAAAAGATGCCCAATTGAAACCGGTAGTTTCCGCCGAAGGACATCCCAATTGGGATATTGTCATCCACAAAGAATCTGCTGAAGCCGCCACAACAGAAGAGGTTAAGGATAAAAAAAATACGGATAACAAAACCCTCCGGCTAAATGACATTACGATTGAGAATCTTACTTTGTCCTACGCTGATTATCAGACTTCAACTTTTGCCGGTATCGAAAGCGTTAACCTCAACTTTTCCGGGAATCTATCGGATACACATACTTTGCTCGACATCCTGCTCCGTTTACAAAACATTTCTCTCCGTCAGGGGAATAATCTATGGATCAATCATACGGATTTAAACTGGGAAGCCGGAATCGCCGCCAATTTAAAAGAAATGGAATTTGACATTCAAAAGAACAGCTTGTCTGTCAATGACCTTCAACTGGATCTTACCGGAAAAATCAGTAAAGCCGGAGACCGCATCGGAATGGATCTGCAACTGAATGCGCCCGACACCCGTTTTGAAAACTTATTGACGCTTCTTCCCAAGCAATATCAGGAATACCTGAAAGGAATAAAAACAGCAGGCGATTTTACCCTGCAAGCCCGGGCTAAAGGGGAATATTACTCCAACCATCTCCCCGGCTTAGACATTCACTTTGCTGTCAATAACGGAGAAATTCAATATCCGCAGCTTCCGCAATCCCTCGACCAGATCAACATGAAGTTGCACATCACCAATCCCGGTGGACCTGCAGATTCTACCTTATTCGATTTAAATCAACTCTCTTTCCGTTTAGGCAGTAATACATTCCATATGCACTTGTTGGTCGCCGGGACTGAAGATCCCCGCTTACAAGGAGGCGCAAAGGGAATAATTGATTTCAGCCGCTTGAAGCAGGCTTTGCCTCTGGAAGATATTAATCTTCAGGGCACCGTGACAACCGATCTCTCGTTCAATGGAAGATACAGTTTTATCGAACAGAAAAAATACGAGAAATTCGTTACAAAAGGAAGCATTCTTCTGAACGATATTCTCTTCGTAAATTCAGAATTTCCGGAGGGAATCTCTATTCCGCAAGGGACCATTTCAATCACTCCGGCCAGTCTGGAACTCAGTAACCTCCGTGCAAAAATTTATTCTTCCGATTTTTATCTGAAAGGTAATCTGTCCAATTATATTCCCTATTTTCTGAAGAATGAAACGCTAAAGGGGAATTTTGTCCTCACTTCCGACCGGGTAAATTTAAATAAATTCGTCCGTCCGATAAATCATTCTGCCGATACTGCAACTCTTGCAGAAAAAGAGAAAGAAGAGACGCTTGGACAAGCCCCTCAAATTCCGCATAATCTGGATATACAATTAAATACCAGTATAAAAACGGTGCTGATCGACCGGCTGACCATCCAAAACGTCAAGGGGAAAATCCATCTGGCTCAGTCCGTTGCGGCCTTAAACAACCTGAGTATGGATCTTTTAAAAGGCAGTATGGTCATGAGCGGGGAATACAATACCCGGCATCAGGCTTTACCCCGCTTCGATTTTCAACTGAAAGTTTCTGATTTCGATATCCGGGAAGCATACGATTCCTTCTCTTTTATTAAGAAAAGTATTCCCATAGCCATGAATTGCAGCGGAAAAATATCTTCCAGCTTACAGTTGTCGGGAGGACTGAATTACAGAGATATGTCTTTACTGATGAATACGGTCAATGGTGCAGGAAATATCCTTTCAAAAGGGATTTTAGTAACGGACAATCCGGGCATGAAAAATCTGGCCTCCATACTTAAAAATGAAGAATTGAGCCGTCTCAGCATCAGTTCACTCAACATTTTCTTTAAAATCAATAACGGAAATATCACTATAGAACCTTTTAAAACGACTTTGGCAGGAAATCCTGTCACCCTATCCGGAACCCAATCTGTAAACGGTAATATCAATTACCTATTATCGATGAATGTCGACCGGAAATATTTTGGAAAAGACATTGAAAATCTGTTGCAGGCTATTCCGGGAGGCGCGAGCATTAAAAACCTGGATATCGATGCAAAAATTACAGGTACCTTGGACAAACCCGAAGTGAAACCCGATCTGACAAAAGCCATCAATGCTGTGAGAAAGGCTGCAGAAAAAGATTTAAAAAATAAAGCTTTAAAAGGATTTGAAAAATTGTTCAAGTAAAAGCAGCAGAAAAACTCAAAAGATGCTTATTATCTCGTTTTAAAAGGAAAGATTTTATACCTTTTCCAGAACAAAACGGGTTCCTGCCGGAGCAAACACTAGCGGCTAAAAAGAGATATCAGCATCAGGAATTCCTGAAACAGCGGGTTGAAAAGGGACTGTTTTCTGTACAAAAGCAGCAGTAAGGTTTAAATATTTCAGCAGCCGGCCATATAGATTTATTTATCAAAGCCGGGACGACGGAAAGCAGCCGCATTGGGAAAACAAAGATTAATTTCAGCTTTTAACTGGTTTAATACAACCAACAGATGAGAAATATCTTTTTTCAGAGAAGGACAATAATTCCGCATGCCCCTCCATGCCCTTTCGGAACGGGCAATACTGATTAGTGCTACCTTTGCCGATCCATTACACTCCATTTCCCATACATCGGTGGAAAGGAAACTGTCTCGGCGGATATATCCGTACAAGGCCCGGCGAACTTTAGGCTGTATGATGTCCAGATACCAGTTTATCACATCCAGTAACCGATTGGTGATGAGAGTCTCCTTTTCTTTTTCCTGCCATTCCTTTTCGTCCAATATTCCAAATATGGTATCCAGGCATTCTTCTGCCAAAGCCTCATATATCATGCACATTTTTATCATATCGGAATATTCCACGAAAGACTCTGCCTCTCCCCCTTCTTCGGCTAAACTTCCTTCCCCTTCCAGGAAATCCGGCTCATCATTTTCCAAGGTGTACAAATCCTCCACTTCCATTCCCCTTTCCCTGGCCAATTCTTCCAAAAACTCATACGTGGAATCAAAAAAGAGTTTTAAAAACTCCCAGACATTTTCATTTTTATTGAATAATCCTTCTTCAAAATTGCCATTCTTCCTTTCTTCTACTTTTCTCTCCATTACATAACTCAAACACCTGGACTTTAAACGGCATTTTTCGCACCAATGATCGCAAAAATTGTAAACACCCGGAATAAAACCGGCATTCAATAAATTATCTGATCCCTGTTTTGACACAACAATTATTTTTCCTGGAAATTATTGATTTGCAAGTAAATTAACACACACATTTCCGACCTCCGTCCGTAGAAATTTAAGACAAAGATAGTTTATACAAAGAAATTAACCAACAAGAATGCAATTCTTTTCCGGAAA